>JAYUFG010000316.1:0-4684 GCA_043738845.1 Planctomycetaceae bacterium | reverse complement strand
TGACAACGTGTCCTAAAATGCCTTCACGGATGTCGCTTCCGTTTCGGTATACTGGGCTGTAAAATGAAAAGCCATCCGTGGCCTCCTTAAAAAAAGTGAACTCCAATTGTCCCCGCAGAAATCTAACCCATTCCGCCCGTTCTTGCGACACTAATTTATGACCAGATACTTATGCCTGATTAGCCTGTTCGGGAAAAATGCCGGGTGTCTCAACCGCCCTTCCTTGCTATAATTCAGATGTCAGGGCGACCGAGGTTCCAACACTGGTCGCCGAGCCAGCCATTTTTCGACGCTGTTTTCCACGACTTTTTGCCCGATTCCATTTAACCGCATGGCCAAGCCCAAAGATATCGACCGCATTTTGAAGGACTGGCCGCACGTACCCGGCGAAGTTCAGGCTCGGCTTTTTAAGGCGACCGGCGGCCGCGAGGTCGTTCAAATGCGGGTTGAGATGGGCCTTCTTCAAATGGAAGTTGACCATCGGCCCGACGGAACACGCCCCCACGACGAAGACACGTATTTCAAATATCTGAAAAAACAGGCGGCAACCGCCGACGGCGATTTCATCCTTTCTGATGAACAATGCAACGAGTCCGACCGAGAGTTCGTACAGTTTTATCATCGCCGGATTTGCTGGCTCGCCCTGCGGGAGTTCGCCCGAGCGGTCCTCGACGCCGATCATACGTTGACGATGATGGATTTTGCCAAAAAACACTCGCCCGATGAGGAGTGGACACTTTCGCACGAGCAGTATCGGCCGTTCGTGTTGTTTCACCGTTATCAGGCAGCCGCACTGGCACGACTCGAAGGGGACGGCCCGGAAGGAGCGATCCGCGAAATCAACGACGGGCTCGAGGTCTTGCGCGCCGTCTTCGTCGAGTACGAAGCCGAGGACAAGTACGACGGGGATGAATTGGTCCAACGGCTTTCGCAATTGAAAGAAGCCCTCCGCGAACATTATCGGGTGGGCCAAACGCTTGACGAACAACTGGCCGAAGCAATCGCCACCGAGCAATACGAGCTAGCCGCAAAACTCCGCGATGAAATGGCAAAAAAGCAAGCCAAGCACTAAGGATTTGGTCCCAAATGAGTCCCCGGTTTTCAGGTAAGGATTTTGGACGAATTACTTTTCCATTTTTTCAATCATTGGTTAGCAGCGCAGCGGAGCGTGGGAGCAAAAAAGGTGTCAGGAACGAATGGCACTGCCGGTTGGTAGGAAAGGAGTTGCGTCACGCGGCCAATTTTGGTTCGGTGCGTGGGGCGTGGCGGGGGTGGTCATGAGTTTGAGAATTTTCAGTCCCCTTTAATTCTTCCGCAGCGTCTTGCCATCGAAGGCCACGGTCTGACCCTTCAAAGTTTGGGCGATATCCGTGGCCCACGATGGTATCGCCCCGTAAAACTCCAGAGTCTCGATCCGAGCGAAGACTTCCGTAAACGTGTCCTGCGAAGGGATACCGCTCTCGAAGGGAAAGAATTTACGAAACCAGTCCAGCTTGCCTAATCCGAAACGTTCGACATCGACCCAGTTGTTGGCGTCGCAAATCGCGGCACACAAGGCCACGAACACCATTTCGAGCAAGGGGAAATTGCGACCGCGATTCTTCCGCGGCTCGGTAAGATTTTCAAAATGTTTGTAAATTTTACCAAGGAACAGCGACTTCATCCGTTCAATCTCCTGGCAGGCCAACGAAAATCCAGCCGTCTCGACGCAAGACCTGGACTTCTGTCTACCTACTGCAATGATTGAACCAATGGGTCAACGCTCGATTGCCCTGTCAAACAGGTACACCGTTACGGGTATTTTTAAGGGACTTAAGCGATCAAAAAACGGAGAACTAATATGGCGGAAAATTCGACCAGTGCTGGCGACGCGGAGAAAACTCGGGTATCTGCGCCGAAAACAACGGGTAGCAGCGTGATCCCGTGCTTGCGGTATCGCGATGCGGCGGCCGCGATTGAATGGCTATGCGGGGCGTTTGGCTTTGAAAAACAAGCCGTATATCCCGGCCCCGACAACACCATTGCCCACGCTCAACTCTCGTTCGGCAACGGCATGATCATGCTCGGGTCGGTGCAAACCGCCGATTCAGAATTTTCCAAGACGATGCGTCAACCCGACGAGGTAGGCGGAATAGAGACCCAATGTCCCTACGTCGTGGTCGTCGATGCCGATGAGATTTATCAGCGGGCGAAAGCGGCCGGAGCGAAAATTATCATCGACATCAAGGACGAAGACTACGGCGGGCGAGGCTTCACCTGTCGCGACCTGGAGGGGCGGCTGTGGAACTTTGGAACCTACAATCCGTGGTAAGAATCGGATCATAAATTATTGTCGTCTTTCGCTCCGAGGCTGTGAATTTATTGGAAGGTTTGTCATTCGGAAGTTGTACGGTCCGCTGTGCGGACCGGGAGTTCGAGAATCACACTGGTAATTCGCGGAAAAAAGGGATCGCAAACAAAGGGATCGCAAACAAAGGGTCCGCACAGCGGACCCTACCGATCGGTCGCCATTCAAAAAATTCGCAGCCGCTCCGCGAAAGGACGTCTTTTTTGCTGTCGTGGCGGACGACAATGGAACAGTTATTTATGCGCCGATCATAACCGCACAAATTTTATGCGCCGATCCTAATCCGCAAAATGCCGTTTGTACTTTGCCGTATCACCCAACCTATTGTCCAAGCGTCGCGAGGACTTGCTGGCGTTCGGCTTCGAGATCGAGTTGGATATAAGTCTCGAACGCGGCGAGCTTTTCGGGATCGGTTTTGGAATTCGAGTTGGTAACGTCGGGCGGTTTTTTGTCGGCGGGGTTTTTATCAACAGGTTTTTCTGGCTTCACTTCGCCCGCCTTGATGCTGTCGGCCCGATCTTGTGCAACCAGAGCTTTATGCTTTTTCTCAACGTCGAGTGCCTCTAACTTGACCTTCTTCATTTCGTCCTCGATATTTCGCAGGTTGCGTTGGTCATTTTTCACATCGTCAAGAAATTTTTGTCCCGCTTTTCGCAGATTGGCTGCATTCTTGGTGTTTTTGTCGCGTGCGGCTGCGGCATACTTGTCTTTCGCACTCTGCTCGGCGGCGGCGACTTTGGGCAGGATCGCCTTCGCCTGTGTCTCGCGATTCACATACTCCTCCCGCAAGGCGTTGTACTTCTTTTCCAGCACCGCTCGCTCGGGAGAAACTTTGCCTTTGGCATCGCCGGGGCTGCCCGAGGACAGAGCCTTTAAGCCCCCTTCAACTGCGGGCATTTCCGCATCGACACTTCCGTCCTGAAGCCCGGCGAATCGCTGAATAACACTGTCGCGACCTTCCTGAAAAGCGGCCCGCACGGGAGTGGACATCGCTTCCGAAATAATCTTCTCGCGTTGGTCGAGCTTAGCATCGGTCAAGCGGCTCGCTCCTGGTCCGGCGAAGTATCCGAACAGTTGTCCCAACATTTTCGCAGCCGCCAGATCACTTAGTCCCGGCTCTCCCTCCGCTTCAACCGAGGGCAAGCGAATCGAAAGTGCCGAAATTGCTTTTAGCATTTCGGGAAACTCGCCCCGCTTGGCACGCAACCAGACGAGCGTCCGTCGCAATTGTAAATCGTCCGGATGTTCCTTCACCGCCGCGTCGAGCAGCGCGACCGCCGCATCCAGATGCTCATGGCGAAGTTGAACGAGCGACATCGCGTACGCGGGACGAACATCGTCGGGTGCGGCCGCCTTGGCTTTGTCAAAATGACTCTCCGCCGTTTTGCTGGCGTCGTCGTTCAACTTCCAGCCATCATTGAGTATGACCTTCACGTCGTCATTGATCCCCTCCGCGGCGAACGATGGCGAAACCGCACGAAGAATAACGCACGCTAACGAAGCCATCATCCAACTCACACGTCGTGCGAACATCTGGTCTCTCCCGGTTTTCAGGTTGTGAACGGCGTGAACGAAAATCAATCCGTACTCTCCCGGATTGTACTCCTCGGCGGTCAAACCTGCAAAAAGAATGCGTGTTTCCGCTGGTTAACGCGATCATTTCACCCCCCCTCGACACCGTTCGACAAACGGACATTCAACCGGTAAACTGGCCGGTGTAACGAACAAGGATGCCTCTGCGGCAAACCGAAAACCAAACACCTCTTCGAAAAAGGAAAGCACGATGAACTCTCAAGAAGCCATTAAAATCGGGATCGATATGTCGGACTTCGTTTGTGGCGGATATTTGGCCGACCTCACCGATCAAGACCTGATGAAACGACCCGCCGCCGGTTGCAATCATATCAATTGGCAAATCGGCCACTTGGTCGCATCGGAACACGGCATGATGGAAAAAATCGCGCCGGGCAGTATGAAAGCTCTGCCCGCCGGGTTCGCCGACAAGTACACCAAGGAAACCGCCACCAGCGATGACCCCGCCAAATTCTGCACCAAAGAGCAACTGCTGAACGCCGCCAAAGAGCAACGGGTGGGAACGCTGGCCGTCCTCGCCAAGCTGACCGATGCCGACTTGGACAAACCGACCGGCGTCGAATACGCCCAAACCGTCGGTGCGATGATGTCGTTGCAAGGGGCACACTGGATGATGCACGCCGGGCAATGGGTCGTGGTTCGTCGTCAAACAGGTCGCCCACCGTTGTTTTAGAGAGGTGAGGCAGGAGATGAGTGGTCTGACGGTTATTCATAACTGTTCCGATCGACGCCCAAGAGTGCAAA
>JAYUFG010000315.1:0-12461 GCA_043738845.1 Planctomycetaceae bacterium | reverse complement strand
GATGATGATCCGGCAGCCTGCGACGGTCGTCCTTGACGGTCTGCTGTAGCCATGTGCGGTTTTTTTGATTACGAGATGAGATTTGTTCGGCGTGTCATTTTCTTTGTGCAACGCGAAGTTTTGCGCTCCGCGAACGCGGATTTCGCTGAAGTTCGGCGTCGCTCGCGGTGATCGGTTTACGGGTCAACACTTCCAGCCGAGGATCATCGCGAAACGCCTCCTTAACACGGCGATCCTCCAACGAATGAAAACTAATAATGGCCAATCGACCACCCGGCTGCAAACAGTCGGGCAGTCTTCGAAGGGCAGTCTCCAGCGATTTCAATTCGTCATTCACGGCAATTCGTAACGCCTGAAACGTCCGCGTGGCCGGGTCAATTCGGTTTTTGGGATTAAACGGGATGCAGCTTCGCACGAGGTTCGCCAAATCGTCCGCTGTGCGAATCGGTTCTTTATGTCGCCGCTCGACAATTTTTTTAGCGATGCGGCGACTAAAACGTTCCTCTCCATACTGAAAAATCACATCGGCCAAATGGGGTTCGCTCAAACGTTCGAGCAACCTCCAGGCCGGCTCTCCTTCGTGCGGATTGAACCGTAAATCGAGCGGCCCACCAACGGTAAAACTGAACCCGCGGTTCTCGTCCGACAACTGATCGCTGGAAAGGCCCAAATCCAACACGATCCCTGCCATTTTCGCAAGGTCAAGTTGCTGGAAAACCTCTGGCAAATCGCAAAAATTTGTTTGGGCGTAACGAATGGACAGCCCCGCCAGATTTAGCTCGGCCGCCTCAATCGCCGCCGGATCGCGATCACAGGCAATCACCAAACCCGTCGGGCCAATTTTTTCGGCAATGGCCCGCGTGTGGCCACCCGCCCCGAGAGTTCCATCCGCAAACGTCTGCCCCGGCTGCGGCGCAAGCCACTCGATAATTTCCGCGAGTAGAACGGCAACGTGTTGAGGAACGGAGGACATGTAATGAGCAATCAGATGTAAATCGAAATGGCGAGTCTAAATCGAAATGGCGAGCCGGTGGGCGTTAGCCCCCGGTGCAAGAGCGTTTGAGCAACCCAAAGCAAGAGCGTTCGAGCAGTTCGCACCGGGGGCTGACGCCCTCCGGCTCGCCTTTATTTGGCTTTATTTGCCATCGCGAATTGAACGCAACCACTTCGGCGAAACAAACGCGATTCCCATCGCGATCACCAACAGCGAGAACAAGACCTGGCCAGTCAGAATCGACAGCGTTCCCCACATGATAACCGAAAGAGCCAAGACAAGTGGGCGGGCGACGGTGTTCCAGATCAAAATCGCGAACATCGCCTCGAAAAAGACGATAGCATGGGTCCAGGCGTTCAGAACGAATTCCAGCTTGTCAGCCTGTTCCGGAGAAAATAGCCGCGTGCTGGGACTCTCGGCCAACCACCATGCTGCCTCACCGAGCCACCAAGCTGGGACATGCAGTTTCGCCAGAACCATCGCCACATAAACGAGCGTGATATGGATTTGTAGTAGGCGAGTGGCGAGCGTCACACAATAACTAAGGTTCGACAACGATTGGGATGCCCCGGACGATTGTGGTTTCAATTTGGACGATTGCCAAAACGAATCGACCGACAACGCAGCACCCGTCGGAGCGAGGCACAGATACAACAGCACGAACGCCAATACATCTTCGAACGGCGTGTTGAGCATGGGTCCGCGATGCAGGACGGAAAGCGTGAGAATTAAACACAGCACATTGGTCAGGCGGCTCAACAAGCCCACCGCAAACGCCGCGAACAGTGCCGTTCCGATCCAATGAATCAACTTCAGGTCGCTGTTGGTGCGAACCCAATCGAAGATCGAAAAGCCCCATTCGCCGCGCCAGAGTTGGATTTTTTCGAGCGTCAGCAGCCCATCGGTTCCAAACAGAAATTCAAAATCGCGACCCAGGTTCCAAAACCAAATCGTACCCAGGATACCCACGCACAGACGCAGTGTGCATAGCGCGACCGGATCGCTCGGGGTGAACCAAAATCGATTCCATCCAGTGCCAAAGCGTTGTGTGAATTCGCCCAGATATTTTTGGATGCCAAGATTCATTGCGATCATTTCAAAGAACGGATAATTGCTGCGGAGGAAAACCGAACGATTTGCGGAACCGATTGTCGTCTTTCGCTCCTAGGCTGTGAATTTATTGGAAGGTTCGTCATTGTTTAGTTGTAGGGTCCGCTGTGCGGACCGGGAGTTCGCGATTTACCCTGGTAGTTTGCGTGAAAAACAGATCTCGCAAACAAATGGTCCGCACAGCGGACCCTACGGATCGGTCGCAATTCAATAAATTCACAGCCGCTCCGCGAAAGGACGTCCTTTCTCGGAGCGAAAGACGACAATACGCAATTCCTTAGTTCGGTTTCGGCTCGATCGTCGGCAAACCGGGCACGGTTGATTTCAAGGGAGAGTCGGTCGATTCAGGATTTTTGAGGGGCGTCACACCACCCGGTGCGGAAGGTGGCACTTTATTCGGAACGGCGGGAGACGATTGCATCTTCCCCGATTTCCTCGCCAGCACGGGAAATTCACCTTCCACCTTTTGCACTTCCACCGTCACAGGCGATTCATAATCGCGAGCTTCGTCACCTTGCGAAGTGTACACGCTCCGCTTACTTGGTTCGGTCACGAGTAGTTTTTTCGCCGCTTGATAATCGTCCGCAGGCAGGTATCCGCGAAGTTCAACCGAGGTCGCACCCGTTTCATGCAAAACATGGTTTCCAATCAGCGACAGCAATTGGTCAACGGCCGGATCGTCGGGTCTTTCCGTCATGTCCGCCATTGCGGCGTTTATGAGTCGCTGCAAATACTGCTGTCGCCGATCACCCAATTGTTCGGCGATTGGAAAAGCCGAAGGTGCAGCGGACATTTTTACATCTTTGTATTTCGCCCGCACGACGGCACCAACCTGGGTCCGCGGATTATTCACGTAATTGTAGTCATGCGATTTTTCCAACCACAATGTCTGCAGATAGGGTCGGAAAAAACGGTCAGCTGCACTGGCGACTAACTGCGAACGACCGAGCGAATTATTGCTCAGCCAGCCAATCGCAATTGCGGAGAAATGAACAATCAGCAGGAAACTGACGACGGTTCGAATTCCTTCGGAGGGAAGGAAATTTGTTTCGGAATCGTTCGTGGCGACTTCTTTTTTTCCCATTGGGGCGGCGAACTTTTTGATTTGAGGTCGATATCAATTGGCAAAACGAGCGGTGTCAAACTCAGCCGACGCCTCAGCGTCGATGTTCTTATGTGGTAACAGGTTAGCCGTTTGAAGGGCGGAGTGCGTGAAAACAATTTGCTTAATCCTTCGCCTGAAGGGCGAGCAGTTTTCAGCCCAGGGCAACGCCCTGGGCAATCACAGCGTCATGGTCGATCAAGCCCTGAAAGGGCGAAATACGTTTTGTTTTACCCCGTTGGGGCGTGGATGTTCGTTGGTGGTTCCGTTACCCAGGGCGTTGCCCTGGGCTGAAAAATATCAGCCCTTCGGGCTGTAAGGTCATCTGACTAGACCTAGACTACTTTGACTAACCACCGGAAACAAGGTTTGCCCGCTGCGCAAAATGCCCACCGCGCAAAATGAAAGCCGGACCTCAAAGAGATCCGGCTTCTGGGTCTTTTTCGAATGGGGACAAACAGGGCACGCCCGCTTCGTTAAAGCAACGTCCCAGGTTCCGGTCCGAAAACCGGAACCTGGGCTGCGTTGAATTATTACTTGCCAGGGGCAACCATTGGGGCCACTGGAGCAATCGGGGCAGCGACCGGAGCCGAAGCTTCGACCGAGGCAGCCGCAGCGCAGGATGGGCACGAAGGAGCAGCAGCCGAGCAGGCCGAGCAGGTCGGAGCGGCTTCGCAACCACACGAAGGAGCCGGAGCGCAGGTCGCAACCGTTTCGCAGCAGCTATTGCTGTGGCAATGGCAGCGGTGGTGATGGTGGCAGCCGCAAGAAGCATGGCAGGTGCTGGCCGAGCAGGAGCAGGAGCAGCAGCCGTGACCGGCTTGAGCAACCTTCTCACCACCCATCAGCGAAATACCAACGACCGCGACAAACAACGCGATGCAGAACATTAAAGTACGATTCATCCTCGAATCCTCCAAAAAAAATACGGGTAACAATGGACCAAACAGGGTCAACAAACGCCGTCCCTAGGCATAACCACCCAACAAACAGGGACGGCAATCCAACCGAGAGGGCAACGGTCCTATTCATTCGCTCGCGTCGCTCGTGAATTCGACTCGGCTGCCCTGTTAAGAAGCTCTGCCGATTACGAAGACTTAAACGATTAAACAGGATAGGATGATAAGCTAGCAGCCTCTCGTTGATTGTCAAGCGTCTGAAACCAATAAAATGGCAATACTGGACAATACGGGATAGCTAGGCTTACTTTTCCTTAAGGGCTATTCTAGCTGACTTTTCCAGCGACTTCAACCCTGCGAAATCCACGAAAAAAGCCACCGAGTTGGACTCGGTGGCTTGAGGTATCGTCGTATCAAATCGCGATAAGCACCTGTATGCAATGCACTTACGGCATTAGTTCTAGCGAATTCCTTCGCTTTGTGGGCCGTTCGGCTGATTTGCCTGACCATTCGGATTGGGCATGGCTCGGCGGGCCATTTCCTCGGCGGCGAGCTTTTGTTTGCGGATCATGTCCTCTGGATCTTCAAAATTCAGAATCAGGGGGAGTTCCCCCTCAAAAATTTTCACGGCCATTCCCGCAATCCGCCAGCCTTCATCCTCCATCCGCAAGACCCAAACGATGTTATCGGCGTTGGGCTTGCCCTCCAGATCAAAATCGGTCCAAGTGCTGGCGACATGTGCTCCATCCTTCTCCGGCGTGACATATTCTACTTGTCCGACGGTAAACTTAGCCGTCGCACTACCCGGGGGGGCGACCGACAGTTCGTGCTTGGCCGTTTCAATCCGGGCGGTGGGCGTCAACATGAGCGTAGCTTTTTCGTGGTCGCCCTTGCGAACGGCTTCCAAAAACGTCTTGACCGCCAAGTCGGGCGTTTTAGCATCAGCGGGCAGGGGCTGCTTGTTTGCCGTCGAGGAACTGCCGCAACCGCTCAAACCAAGCATCAATCCACCGAGCACCATCGTTCGTAAAACGTATTTCATCGTGAAATCTCCCGTCCTTGGGTAGTCAGAATACATCGCTCCAACGCAACGTGAATTCCGTTAAGCTCTCTCAGCCCCAGTCATGGCGGGAGTTTGTCAAGAACGAGAACCTACGTCAAGACGGAAATCAGAGCGTTTTTTGCCGCCACTCAACGTGTCAAAATACCACTCTCCATCCCCGCAGGTCTTCAGAAAGAACTGAAGACCTGCGTTCGCCAAGGTGGCGTTTTAATTGACACTCGATTACTCGGGTATGCGGTTTACGGGCGGACTTCCAACCGTTGTACACCCGTTCCGACGTAGAAAAATTCGCTACGATCCCAGCCCTCTGGGTATTGGCCCTTGATGACGTTGGCCGCGTATTCGAGATTGGTCCCCCAATGGAGAAAGCGAATACCATTGTCATCGTCGGGACGATCAACTCTGAACCGCTTTCCAACAGAAACCGGAAAGCGGCGAAATTCTTGATGATGGTTGAAAATGACGGGCACCCCTTCGCGATGGATGAGCATATACATCTGTTGATTATCCGGCGAGGTAAAGGTTTTCTGTTCCGACGGATCGACCCGAAACCAGCCTTTAACAATGTGATTGTCGCTGGGGCGCTGGTGGGCGACGGCCACGAAGATCGGCGTGTTGCCGTAGTTTTCGACGATGGCCTCTGTGGCCAAACTGACCGAAGCGGTAGCCCCGGCAAACAATGATAATAATGCGGCGATCAAACTCCGGATGGGACGGTGCATGGTAGGTACTCCTTGACTGCCGGTGGGAGGGTGCGATAACCCGGCGGCAGATCGACCGGGAAAACACAGGGTGAAAGCGACCTGCATAGCAGCTTCGTTTTGCTACGGGCCACAATGTCTCTGCCCATCTATCCGGAAGTACGGAGGAAAGTGGACACCGGTCGAGCGGAATTATTTCACCGGGATCTCGCGGCGATCAGAATTCGGATTTCGCGACACCGTGTTTAGCCTGCACGCGGTCGTTACAGCCACAAACCCGATACGCACTCCCGTTACTCGCGACGTAGATTTAGGTTGCAGTCCGCCCCAAGACTCGCTCGTACAATTCTATCGTTGCCTGGGCCATGACGTCCGCGCGATAACGAGCTTGAATAGCCGCTTGGCCAGCGTGGCCGAGGTTTGTCGCACGGTCCGGATCGAGAATTAGTTCTTTGAGCGCGGCGGCAAGGGCGACCGGTTTCTCTGGCTCGTGCAAAATTCCACCATGCGTATCGGAGACCAGTTCGGGAAACGTACCGTGTGCTGGCAGCACGACCGGAACGGCATTGGCCATCGCTTCTAAGGCCGAAAGTCCTTTGCTCTCTTGATAGACCGTCGGCAAAGACATCACGTCGAGCGATTGCAAAAAGGCGATTTTCCCGGCGCGATCCAGTTCGCCCGCGAACGTGAATTTGCCGGCAAGGCCGAGTTCCCGTATGCGTTGCTCGATTCGGTCGTAGTAGGGCAGGTCCGCACTCGACCGATAGCCAGCGACCTTCAATTCGAACGGCGGCAGGCTGGCGTCCTGCGCGAGGATTCCGAACGCCTCGACCAGTAAGTGCAGACCCTTCTCGGCCGCAATGCGAGCAAAATATCCAATCGTGAACGGCCGACCTTCCACCAAAGCATTTCGCGAGCCATATCCCTCCAAATTCAATCCGTGGCGAATGACTTCGACCTTTTTCCGTTCGACCGACAAATAGTCCGCCATAAAATTCGCGAAGTATTCGTTCATCGCCACAAACCGATCCACGTCGGCCGCTCGCTCGCGGAGCAACTCGCGGGTTTGCGAATAGTACGGCTCGGTCAGTTGCTCCAGAAAAATATCTTCGCCCATCAAGGAGCAAACGACGGGGACACCGAGCCGCCGCTTGATCTCGCGGGCGGCACCGCACAACATTGAGTTGGAAAGATGAACGATCTCTGGGCGAACATCTTCGGCGAGCCACTGCACGAGCTTTTCGAGTTCCTTCCGTTGGTTGCCGAGTTCCCCCTTCAACGTCGAAACGGTCAGGTTCCCCAACTGGCTCGCTTCCATGCCCGACGCCCGACCGGAAAGCCATTGCAGAAGTGACGGCGAGTCGAGAATCTTGTCTAAAAACCAGGGCGTGTGTCGAAACAGGGCCGACTTTTGTTGCAAAAAGACATTCACGCCACCGAAGAAAACTCGCGACTGTCCCACATATTCTTCATCGGTACGCAGCGGCGTGTACATCGGGACCAGGATTACGTCGTGGCCTTTCTTGAGGAGTGCGGCGGCCAGCGTGTTGTCGTGGAGACAAGCCCCGCAATATCGCCCCGCCGCGCCAGCCCCTAAATAGACGATTTTCATCGGATGCGACGTGTTCTTGGACCGGGATATGTGCATGACAGGAGCGAAAAACGGCGTTCGCCGCACTCACGGCTTTCGCACAACGTACCGACATTGTAAATTCTCGGTATACGCGCCCGCAAGCCGTTCGCAATTTTGGGAACGGTCAATTCGCCCGCCGCATCTCCATCCTGTCCCGTCATTTTCGGCACCCAATCAACACGATCACCATCAAAAACTAATCATGCCCAACATCTCCGCCGAAATTCTCAATCGTTTCGCAAATCAATTACTACAAGCGGGCGGCGTTGGTGCGACCGAGGCGGCACTTGTGGGCGAGAGTCTCGTCGCGGCGAATTTGCGAGGTCACGACTCGCACGGTGTGATGCGAATTCCCTACTATCTGGACGCGGTTGCCAAGAAAGAGGTTGTGCCCGACGCTCCGTTTACCGTCTTGCGTGAATCAGCGGCGATCTTGGCCGCCGATGGTCATTGGGGATTTGGTCAGACGCAAGCGACACGACTTGCCGAGCGGTTAATCGAAAAAGCGAACGTCGCTGGCATCGCGGTCGGGACCTTAATTCGCTCGAGTCACGTTGGCCGCTTGGGAGAGTATTGCGAACTAGCGGCTGCGGCGGGACTCGTTTCGCAAATCATGGTCAACACACATGGTCACGCGCGCCGCGTCGCTCCGCCGGGCGGGACCGCACCCCGACTGGGAACAAACCCACTGGCGATTGGTGTGCCACACGCCGAGGGGCCGCTCGTACTTGATTTCGGCACGAGTGCAACCGCCGAAGGAAAAGTTCGCGTGAAGAAAATCGCCGGTCAAAAGTGTCCTGACGGATGGTTGCTCGATAGCTCGGGCCGTCCGACCAATGATCCGAACGATTTATACGCGACGCCGCCGGGTTCGATTCTGCCGATGGGCGGCGATCAAGCGTACAAAGGTTTCGCTCTGGGACTCATGGTCGAGATTTTCTCCGGTGCCCTGTCGGGCGGAGTCTGCATTCGCGAAAAACCGATCAACCAAAATGGCAATTGCGTGTTCATGCAGTTCATCGACCCCAAGGCAATCGGCGGTGAAGCACATTTCACGACGGAGGTCGCCCAGTTGACGAAGTTCATTCGCGATTGCCCTCGGGCGGAAGGGGTGGACGAAATCATGTTGCCCGGCGATCCAGAACGTAAAACATTGGCCCAACGCCAGAAAAACGGCGTTCCGATCGATGCAGGCAACTGGACGGAACTCTTGAAGCTGGCCGAAAAACTGCACGTTGCGGCACCCGCGTTGTAAACACGCTCGTTCGGGCCGTTATGGCAAATCGAGCGGCCGGGTGTAGCGAATTGTCACAAAATCGTGCGGCGGGTCGATCTCGTATTGAACCGGCTTTTGCTTGACTTCGCGGGGTGGGCCAAAACCGGTCTCGTTACCCGGCGCGGACTTGGCCCCTTCGGGCAGCGGTTTGCAGTGGGCGAATTGGACGTGGATCACGCCAACTTTTCCCTCCGCCGAGAGCCCCGTCTTTTTTTCCTCCTGTGACGCGGCCCCCTTGCCGTATTCCGTGACCAAGAACGACAGAAAATTATCCTTGCCACTTACCGATTTGTGCCAACCGACGATGGGCAGTTCCGCGCCCGGCGTCCCTTTCGGCGGGAGAATGAAATGCGAAAACTGCGGTTCTCCTCGGTCATTTTTATCATTGCTGAAGTGGAACATGTCGATCCCGTCGATGGAAACCGCGACGGCCGTTTCGCGACCGGACCGATTGGCCACTTTCACTTCGTACAGTTCTTCTCGGTTAATTTCGACGTAGGCCAATCCATCCGCGTCCTTTGCCGCGCGAGGTTTGGCGGTTTGTTTCGCATGATCCTTCAGCGGCTTAACGAGAATCTCCACGTCGTAGGGGCTGGCCTTGGTACTGGAAATCAAAGTGTTTTTGTCGCCGTGGATAAAGACGGTCGGGTTCTCGGCCTGCTTGATGATCTCCTTATTCCGCTCCTTCTTGGTGCCGTCCGGTTCAATCGCCGCGGTGACTTGTAGAACTTCCGCGATGGTTCGATTGCCGTCGAGCGTGACCTCGACCCGCAATTGGGTCAGTTCGTCGGACGTGTCGGCCTGAATGATACGGATCGTGATTTTGATTTCTTTGAGGGACGGATCGGATTTGTTCAGGGTCAGGGCGTAATCGCCCTTGATCTCGAACTTGGCATCCTTTTTCACGCTCCCCTTTTGTTTGAGTTCCAATTCTGTTTTGAGAAGCTCCTCGATACCCGGCCCGGTATTCGTTTTTTCCAACCGTGTGGCAGTAAAAAACCCGACGGAGACCGGGTCCTGATGGGTGTTCTCCAAAATCTGCTCCGCTGCCCGAGTGAGTTTTTCGCGGAGTTCGGTCGAAGCCTGGGCCGGGTTGATCACCCAGGCGCTCCACAGCAACACGAGCGATGCCAAAATTGCGCGTTTCATTTCCTGCACTCCGAGTTTAAGACGAAAGTGGATTATTCACCGACCGACGTATTCTCTTCCTAGAGGTGAATCCGGATTGTAAGCCCTGACCGGACGCGCGTCAAAAAATAAATTTTGCCGTCGCAAAACGACTTATCCAAGTGGCGTTTCGCCACTTTCTCCCCCTTGTACAAGCGGCGTCTCGCCGCTTCTTCGTTGGACTGCACGCGGCGAGACGCCGCGTGTACGAGTAGGGCCCTACCGTGTCGATACTCTAACCATCATGCTCAAGAATCTGAACCACGAACTTGGCTACTTCGACCCAGATGAGCCAATCGACGACCTGTCTGGCAACTTGCCCCATTGGCGACAGGGAGAACGGACCTATTTCGTGACGTTTCGGCTGGCTGACTCTCTGCCGACGAAAACGCTCGACCTGTGGCGGCGCGAACGGACGGATTGGTTGCTCCGTCGCCCGCCGCCCCATTCGGCTGCGCAGCGGCAAGAATTTTATGAACTGTTTGTCCTTCGGTTTCAGAGAAGTCGCTGCCGCCTTGGCCCATTTCCAGGCGACGCGATATCTCCTTCGCGAATGGGTTATCATGCCGAATCATGTTCACGCCGTCGTGACGCCGCTAGCCGGGTATGAACTGTCGGATATTTTACATTCTTGGAAATCTTATTCTGCCCACCAGATCAATCAGCAACTCGGCCGCACGGGTCAACTTTGGCAGAAGGAATCGTTCGATCATATATTGTTCGCAACCCGGATAAGCTGGCCCGCATCGAACGGTATATTCACGACAACCCACGCGGGTTAAGGCCGGACCGATATTCGCTGGGTTGTATACACGTCACGTAACCCCTTGTACAAGCGGCGTCTCGCCGCTTTCTTCGTTTTATTTAACCGCTGCGTTGGAATGCACGCGGCGGGACGCCACGTGTACGAGCTACCGAAGCCCTACGTTCCGGTTCACGCCCACCTGCTTCGTGCTACCGCACCTTGACTTTAGCTCGATGGAACTAAAGCTACACGAAAGCCGAGTCTGTGGCACCGGAAATCGGGCGTACCCCTGTTACGGTCCGCCGACCGGCAGTTCGCGGCGTCGTAGTCCCAACAGCCGCCCCGGTACACGCGGTACGAGCCAGCGTTTGGCCCCGTCGGATCACTTTCCGGCGAGTTCGCATAATAGTCCGCGTCGTACCAATCGCCGCACCATTGTAACACGTTCCCGTGCATATCATACAACCCGAAAGCGTTCGGTCGAAACGATCCCACCGGGGCCGTGAACGCATATCCGTCCGACGACTGATGGGAGTTCTCCCACGCTGGGAACTTTGCCTTCGCGGTCGCATCATTCACGTTCGCGTACTTCACTAGACCCTCGGGGTCGTTGCCGAAAGAATATCGGGTTGTCGTACCCGCCCGACAGGCATATTCCCATTCGGCTTCCGTCGGCAACCGATACTTTTTTCCTTCCTTCTTCGACAGCCATTGGCAAAACGCCGCGGCATCATTCCAGGAGACGTTGACCACCGGATGATTCATGGTCTGTTCTTTGAATCCCCAACTCCACGGGACAAACTCCACCTTTTGTTCAAACTTCTCGCCGGTGTATCCTAAGCCCCCTTTGCCATCCTTCTCGCAGTCGCACTTGTACTTGGCGTCGTGATAGAACTCCAAAAATTGTTTTAGGGTCACAGAATACGTGCCGAGATAGAACGGCTTCGTGATCGTGACCCTGTGCTGGCGCGAGGCGTCCTCCAGCCATTCCTTCTTCGCGTAGGGAAACTCCTTCAAAGCCTCACTCACCGACTCCTCGTTCCCCATCATAAAGGTGCCCGGCGGAATGAGCGTGAATTTCATGTTGACGGTTTTTGTTGTGATGGTTTCGTCTTGGCCGATTTTCTTAGCCCAGGCCGAGCGGGCGGCAACGGCCGTCTTTTCGTCGAACGGTGCGAGTAACTTCACCGCCACCCGCTCGACCGGTGCGGCAATCGCGTCGATCCGGGCGAGGACCAGTTGGCCCACCCCGCCGGCGGCGATGGCCTCTTGCGGACTGTCCTTGGGCATCAGCGTTTTCATGTCGTCGTCCGAAAGACGCCCTTCGATATAACCGGCTAAGTTCGTCCACGTCAGCTTGCCCTCGCGTGCAGCCTTTCCTTGCAGTCCCTCCAGTAAACAATGCGTGAACAGCCCGTGACCCAGTTTGTCATTCTCAAACGATTGCTGACCGGCCCGGCAGCCGAACAGGACGGCCGTGTTCTCCGGCAAGGCGATCAATTTTCCCTGAATCCCTTTGCCTCGGCCGGGGTCTTTGGGGATGTTGCGGCACGCATCGACAAGAACCAGTTTCTTGCCGACGTTGGGGGCCAGAATGTCGTCGGTCAAATGACTGAGCGAAAAGAGCGTGGTCGGATCGTTCGTGATGGTGTCGTAAGGGCAGTAGAACCCGTCGTCGTGTTTGTTCTTGTTGGCGTCGATCACTTCGAGTTGCATTCCGTGACCGGAGAGCATGACCAACATGAGATCGTCTTTGCCCAGCGGTTTGACG
>JAYUFG010000314.1:0-12483 GCA_043738845.1 Planctomycetaceae bacterium | reverse complement strand
TTTTGTTCGATCCCAGTGATTTCGAGTGACACCGCAAAGGCGATACTTGTCGGAGTGCGATATTAATTCTTGAGAGGCAGGACCTGAAATTGCAAACCGACCGCAACGGGCGCAATCGTAGTTGGCCGCAGGCCCGCCTTCAGGGCATCGTATGTCCTCAACCTGGGTTGCTTGGCAATCGCACAACGGACATTCTTTTGGAAAGGAATTGCTCGTCATGCTTTCATCTCTCGTAAAAATGTTGTCGAAAATTGCGATGACTAATGCTCTGATGCACTTCGGTTTGAAAAATTGCCAAATCATCCTTACTGCGTACACCCACTCACGAACGCTGCTCATCCGTTGTCCAAGCGTTTTCTAAGCGGCCGGGGACGGTGCCGAGGTTGCGGTGGGCGACGAGTTCGGCGGCGATGCTGAGGGCGATTTCGGAAACCGTTTGCGAGCCGATGTCGATGCCCAGCGGGGCGAAGACGTGGGACAGGGCGTCGGGTGAAATGCCTTCCGCGAGCAGGTCGTCGAAGATGAGTTTGATTTTTCGCTGGCTGCCGATCATGCCGACATAGCGGGCACCGCGGTCGATCAGATGAAGCAGTGCCTCTTCGTCGTGATTGTGTCCCCGCGTGACGATCACGCAGTACGTGCTGGGCGTGATTTCAAGTTGCTTGAGCGTGGGACCGATCAAGCCGCACAGGCGTTTTTCCGCGCGGGGAAAACGGTCGGCCGTGATATATTCCGCCCGGTCGTCGAGAACCCACACGTCGAAGTCGAGGTCGGCCGCCAAATTGCCAAGTGCCTGACCAACATGACCACCGCCGACGATCAGCAAGCGACAGCGGGGAAGGAGGGGCAAAAAGGCGAGTCCGTGCAGGGCGAACGGTTGTGGGCGATTGGCAATCGGTCGCAGTTCGTGCTGAAGAGTTGCCAAGGTTTGATCGGCAACGGTTGCAGTTCCAGTTCGCGCTCCATTCCCCTTACCGTTTCGAACCGCAACGAGATTTTCGGCGTCGTCGAACAATAGAGACATCGTCGCGGGAAGATTGTGTTGGGATGACTCGTTGGATACTTTGTCTGGGCTGACTTTTGCGTCGATTGCGATCACTTCGGTTCCGCCGCCGCTGGTTGCAAGCTGCAAGAGATGCTCGAAATAGTCGAGCGAATCGCCCGGCCGGAGCGGATCGACGAGGACGCGCATTCGGCCGCCGCAGATCAGGCCATCGTCCCAACCATAATCGTTGTCGAGTTGGAGCGTGACGATTTCGGCGGTGCCCGACGCGAGCAGGGCGAGAGCGCGGCGTTTGACTTCGGCCTCGACACAGCCGCCGCCGAGCGTGCCGGCTTGTGAACCGTTGGCGAAGACGAGCATTCCGGCACCGGCCTTTTGCGGCGTCGAGCCACGAGTTTCGACGAGGCGGCAATAGGCGACGGAGTTGCCCGCTTGAACGGCGGCGATAAGTTGCGACCAAAGTTCGGTCATGGCCAGATCAACGGCGAAAGGGTGGAGCGATTGGTCACGCGACCGACGCCAAGGCATCGGCTTGGTGGACGGGATTTATCGAAAGACAGTATCGGTTTCGCGGCATGAAGTAGATGTCCAATCAAAGGGAATTTGTGCCGATGTTTGGAAAAACGGCTCACGCCAAGGCGCAAAGCTCGCAAAGGGGTGTGTTTGGGATGATTCGTTTCACGAGGCGGTTCCCAAAACGGTTTTCGGAAAAAAATGTTCGGTCGAGTGTTTACAATCCCTTGGCGAGCTTTGCGCCTTGGCGTGAGCTTTGTCGATTCTATTTCAAACGGCCAAACAGTTCCGAAAGACGACATTACGCGGGTTGCAGAACTTGCAAGGCGACGCCGAGGACGATGTCTTTCATTTCCTCACGCCAGGCGGTCATGTGCGGCGCAGCGAGATGGGCCTTTAAGGCGGCGAGCGATTCCCACTTCTCGCACACGACGACCGTGTTCTCGCGGACGGGCGGTTGGAGGCCGATTCCCGACGCGACATCGACCGTCGGGCCATATTCAAGGCAACCCTGTTCCGCATGAACATGCGGCATGAGTTTGTGAAAGGCAGTCAAAAAATCGTCCCGACGGGCGGGAGCGATGGTGATGGCGGCGATGACGTGAAGCATGGGAGGAAACAGTGAACAGTGAACAGTGAACAGTGAACAGTGAACAGTGAACGATAAATGCGAAATGCGAAATGAGGAACAAAGGATATGCTAGGCAAAACGTCGCTATGAACGTTTCAAGAGTTTCTTGTTCACTGTTGAATGTTCACTGTTCGTTGTTTCGCATTTAGCATTTATCGTTTCTCGTTTTCCCTTCACCACCCTGCTCCCTTCGTACTTGTCTTAATCCTCGCCAAGTACATATCGGCGGTGAGGTACAACATGCTGCCGTCCTCGCCCCAGTTGAGATTGGCGGTCCGTTCGCCGGTGTCGATGGTGCCGAGGTGGGTTCCGTCGGGCGAGAAAACATGCACGCCACCCGGACCGGTTGCCCACAGGTTGCCGTCTTTGTCGCACTTAATTCCGTCGGGTGCGCCGGGCCGTTTTTCTTTCGCCCAGGGGGTCGTGTCGAAAAAGACGCGGCCCTTGTCGATGGTTCCGTCGGCTTGCACTGCGTAGGCCATGTAGACCGCCTTATCGAGGTCCGAGACGGCGACGTACAGTATTTTTTCGTCGGGCGAAAAAGCAATTCCGTTTGGCCGGGTGAGGTCTTTTGTGAGGAGCGTCACTTTGCCGTCTTTTGTCGCGCGGAAGACGCCGCAGAAGTCGAGTTCGCGAGCCGGATCGTCCCAATTTTTCACCAAGCCATACGGCGGGTCGGTGAAGTACAAATCTCCGTTCGACTTAAAGCACAGATCGTTCGGGCTGTTGAAGCGTTTCCCCTCGAACTTGTCGGCAAGGGCCGTTTTTGTTTTGCCGTCGGATTCCAATCGGGCAACACGCCGGTCGCCATGTTCGCACATTACGAGATGGCCTTCCTTATCGACGGTCAGACCGTTCGAGCCTGGCTCGCCGCCCCGTTCTTGTTTGCCTGTGTATCCGGCGGGTTGCAAAAAGACGCTTAGCCCTTCGCCCTCTTTCCATTTGCGAATGGCGTTGTTGGGGATGTCAGAGAACAGCACGTGTCCGCCGCTCTTGATCCAAACTGGCCCTTCGGACCAAGCGAACCCTTCGGCCAGCTTTTCCAGTTTTGAATCGGCGGGGAGCAGCGCGTCGAAACGGGCGTCCTTGCGAACGATTTTGCCAAATGTCGGGTACGGTTTCTCGAACGACTTGAGCACGCGGGGCGGTTTGGCTTCGTCGGCGGCTCGCGTGGTTGAATGGAACGTGAATGCCACGCCAGCGAACAAGAATCCAACCGAAAGCAACCAACGGGAAATTCGTGTGGGGATCATCATAGAAGCGTTCCTAAGGAGGGTGGGATTACGCGACGAAATCGGGAAGATAGCGAGATATTGGCCCCGACCGAGCCGCTATTTTACCCCAAGGGGTGGCTCAAAAACAAGCTGCAAAGTTTCGCCGAAAAGTGTCGAGCGATAAGCCCATTCCGCTTATTCTGCGGTCGGTGGTTCGTACTCGAAGTCTTTCCATTTCATCGGTCGGCGGAATGGCTCGACACGGAGGACGACTTCGCCATTTTGAAAGATGCGGACCGTTCCGTTCGATTCACTGACGGCGACCGCCACGCACTTGGTCACTCGACTGATCGCGGCGGCGGCCCAATGTCGCGAGCCGAGTCCCTTTGATAGCGTGATATTCGCGGCCGGAGCGTCAATATAGCGACAGGCCGCCTCGACAATCCCGTCCGGGGAAACGACAAAGGCCCCATCCATTTGGGCGATTTCCTTGACCCCTTCGCGAACGCGAGGGTCGCTGATGTCCCGCTCTTTGCGTTGGTATCCCTTCACCGGGTCGAAACCGGTCGGATGGCTCATGGCGAGAACCTTGCGGCTGTCGCCGACGACGAACAGTGTCCCGACCGGTTTTCCCTCGCGACCTTCGCGGCCGATTTCAACCGCCAGATCGACGACAGTTTTCAGCGTGTCGAGGGGAACGCTCGTTTCCAGGTTTCGCAAGTCGTGTGATGTGAGCCGTTCTAAATGCTCGCCCAGATGGATGATGCTGATCGAGTCGATCACGCCGACCTCGAAGCCGCTGTAGATCGCGATCACGCGGGCACCCGGCGGAAGGAACTCATCGGCCACACATTCGAGTAGGGCCTGCGTCAGTTTTTCATGGACGGGACTTTCGGCCATGTCCAGGACGACATAGGACAAACCTGACTGCTCGATGCCTTCTAGGTTGTCGCGGTTGTCGGCAGCGAGGAGTAGACGCAGGTCTCCCGCGAGTTTTTTGAGCCGGTCCCAATCGCAGGGCTGTTCGACGAGCATCATCAGGGCGTCCCCTTCGGCCGAATGGGCCAATTGGACCGCCATGCCGAAGATCGGCTCGAATTGTTCAGCCAAGTCGTGCTTCATGGAAACTAGGAAATCGAGGGGAAAACGGGCCTTTTCGACGGGCAACTTCTGACCCTTGCGCGGTGCAGGGGTTTCGGGCGAGGTTGGAGTTCAAATCGTAAAGAATTTCGACGCCCAAGGCAAGTCAAATCAAGGAAGCGATGAATGATGAGCGATGAACGATGAATACGGACAGCGGGATTCTAAAACTGATCTGGTCCGCCGAGTTGGGCCTCGACCTGATCGGCTTGAAAGGCGATGGCGGCTAGGATGCGGCCCGCCTCGACCGAGTTGAGCGTGTCGGCCAAAAGATTCGCCTTCAGAACGATCACTTCCGCCCCGTTGACTTTCTCCACGGCAAACGCCCCGCCAACAAGTTGGCCATTCATGCGCAGCAAAACCGGTGCCGATTGATCAGTCATGGGGCCGCAGGTCGAGGAGATCGCGACGACCGGGTGCTGTTGTTGGTCGCTTGCGCCGAACTTCACGTTCAGCGTTTGCTTACGAAGGGGCCCGATCGGCACGGTGATCTTCCAATTGTCGCCGTCTTCCGCAACGACATAACCGGCCGATTGGGCTGCGTAACGAATAACGGCCTTGGGATCGGCGGCAGCGGGAATGACCGGTTGTGAGGCGGGTTGTTGCGCCATCATTGGCGGTTGAGGCATAGCTTGTTGCGGCATTTGGCCGGGCATCATTCCCGGCTGCATGGGCATTCCTTGCGGAACTTGACCGCCAGCCATCGCCTCTCGCAACATGCCGGGGAACATCATGCCCATACCCGCTCCAAAACCGAGCCCCATCGCACCGCCGTCGCCGCCGGGATGTTGGGCCATTGCGGCCATGCTTTGCGCGGCCTGAAATTTCATATAGGCATTCAAATCGCCGACTGCTCCCATCGAACTTCGCTGGTCGATGGCCTTTTGAACTTCGTCGGGCGGCGTGATGCCGTTGATGAAGAAGTCCACAAGCTCTAGCCCGTACTTGGCGAAGTCGTCCGAGACCTTCACCCGAGTGGCCGAGCTAATTACGTCGTACTTGGCGGGCATGTCGAGCAAGCTGATCTTCAAACTGCCGAGTAGATCGGTCAGGCGCGAGACGATCATGTCACGAAGATAGCTGGCGACGGCTTCGGTCGTGTACTTGCCTTGCGTGCCGACAAGCGTGTTGATCATCACAGCACTATCCGAAACGCGGAAGGAAAATTTTCCGAACGACCGGAGCCGGACCATGCCGAAATCGGCGTCGCGGAACGTGATCGGCTGCGGCGTTCCCCATTTTTGATCGAGGAACGTTTGCTTGCCGACGAAATAGACCGAGGCCTGAAACGGCGATTTTTCCCAGGGGATTGTTAAAATCCGTGTGATGAACGGGACATTCGCCGTGGTCAGCGTGTGTCGCCCGGCTTGAAACGTGTCGAGTGCCTTGCCGTCGCGAAAAAAGACCGCCTCTTGATTTTGCTGCACGATCAATTGCGCACCGAGTTTGATGTCGGCGGACCCGTCGGCCGGAACGCGGGAAACAATCGCGGAATTCGTCTCGTCGAAATACTGGATGACTTCAAGGCGCATGGGAAATTGGTTGGTGAGAGGTGTGAGGAAACAGTGAACATTCAGCAATGAACAGGGAACTAAGGAACGCAAAAGTCAGAACGGAAGATAGCGAAGATAAACGGTTGGGCAAGAATTTGTTCACTGTTGATTGTTCAATGTTCACTGTTTCTTTCCTTCGTTTTGCATTTTGCGTTCTGACTTCTAACTTTCCTCTACTCCAGCCCCTTCAGCATCTCCGACCGTCGGTCCCAGCCTTGATCGATCTGTTCGAGTTTCGATTTCAATTCGGCCAGGACCGCGTCGGCGTCGGGTGGGATAGCTTTCAGTTTGATGGCGACGTTCGTCGCCCCTTCGCAAAGCTCTGTCAGCTTCAGATCATGTTCATAAATTTTTTGGAGCAAGTCAACGTTCACCTGCACCAGATCGAACATCCCGCTGTAGCCCTGCATCGCGCCGCGAATGCGGGCAATCAATTTGTCGAGCTTCGGGCGAATCGAATCGATCGCCGCCAGACCGTCGAGTTTTGCGGCCGCCACGAGTGACTTTGCATATTCGTCCAGGCAGGGCTTGCACTTTTGTAGGTCGTCGGCCAAGACACTGCGGAGCAGGGCATCGCTATCGCGGCGATATTCCTTTTCCAAATAGCCCTTAAAGCCGGGAATGTGTCGCAGGATCGACTCGATCCAGCCGCGATGTTGAGCATGATCCATAGGGGCTGGCATCTGTCACCTTCGGGAGTTGGGATATTTGTGGTGTGGATAGATAAGCGAACACAAGGACATGACGAGAGGACGCAAAACGGTATTTTCAACGTGGCAATTCGTTTTAAGTCGTTCCAAGTCATTCGCTCGCCAATCGCCGATCTTAATGTCTGTTTTCGTCGCCCGCAACGGTTGGGATGCCTAAACTCAATAAAGCCACCGGTTTAACGCAAATAACCCGGCTTGCCAAATTGGCGATATTCCCGTTCACGTTTCCTATTGGCCCGGAAACGGGGACTTTGCTATAGTCCCACCCTCGTCTAACCGGTCGATTCTTCTCTTCTCACGCCCTGCTGATTGGGACGCGTTATGCCACAGGTCCGCCACCATTGGGATGTTGCTACTCGAGTTCAAACGCGACCGTCATTTTGCGCGCGAGTGATTTTTATCGCGCTCGCTGGCGTGTTGCCTATCATTGGAACGGGTTGCGGCGGATGGCCTTGGTGGGAAACGAAAAAGACGATTGACCCAACGTTGTACGCGCAGTCGGGAGCGGCTCGTGTGGAGCAAATGGAATTGCAGGCCGCAACGCTCGCGAAGGCGACGCCCGACGAACAATCACGATTGTGTGCCACATTGCTCACACAACTGCAAACGGAACCGGACCCACTCGTGCGGATGGAGATTATTCGCGCCGCGCAAAAGTGTCCCAACCCCCAGGCCGATACGATTTTGGTGGCGGCCGTGAAAGACCCGAATCCTTACGTTCGCGTGATGAGTTGCAAGGCACTTGGAAGTCGTAAGGGACCAGAGTCGAGTCGTGCCCTGGCCGAGACTCTGGCGAGCGATCTCAACACGGATGTCCGCTTAGCCGCGACGAAAGCACTCGGTGAACACAAATATCCGGCCGCCGTCAGCGCGCTGAGCATCGCGCTGGATGACAAAGACCCGGCGATGCAATATCGGGCGATGGCTTCAATGAAAACGGTCAGCGGACAAAACTTTGGCGAAGACCTCGACAAGTGGCGACAATACGCCAAGAGCATTTCTCCTCCCTCGGGCAACTCGTCCATCGCCGAACGACCAGCGGCGGTCAATCGGTGAGTCTTGCGTGCGGCGACCGACGAAAACTCCGCTGATCTCACTCGCAACCTGCCTTAACGCATGGACGAAGTTCTCCTCGATACCAAGATCCTTTCGGAGATTCTCAAGGGCTAGAATGCGCGAGTTTTGAGTACGAACGGTTTCCATCCCTAAAGAACTACATCTTCGGTCGGTTCGCGATTCCGTGGCGAATAATCGACAGAATGCGTTCGCGCTCGGCACCAATTAAAGGTAGACGCGGCGGGCGGGTTAATTCAGAACCATAACCGCATTCTTGCACCGCCAGCTTGATGTACTGCACGAGTTTGACGTGCGTGTCGAGGTGCAACAGCGGCGTGTACCAGCGATAGACCTGGACAGCCTGCTCGTATTTGCCCGCCGTCGCCAAGTCCCACACGAGGCGATTCTCGGCTGGAAAAGCGTTCACCAAACCAGAGACCCAACCGTCGATCCCCAGTACCATACTCTCCAACACGAGATCATCTACGCCGCAAAAAATCCGATAGCGGTCGCCGCAGACATTTCGCAAATCGGTGATCCGCCGGACATTCTCTGAAGACTCTTTGATCGCCACGAATTTCGGCTCGTCGGCGAGTTCCAAAAACATCTCGGGCGAAATATCGACGCCATACGAGATCGGATTGTTGTAGCACATGATCGGCAAGTCGGTCGCCTTGGCCACCGTGCGAAAATGGGTCATTGTTTCGCGGGGATCGGATTTGTAAACCATCGCGGGCAAGAGCATGATTCCATCCACGCCCAGCTTTTGGGCCTCGATCGCAAACCGACAAGCAAGCGCGGTTGTACATTCCGCGACTCCGGTCAAGATCGGTACGCGGCCACGAAAGCGTTCGACCGTCGCCCGCAGGACAGCGAGCTTCTCCGGCATTTCGAGCGAGCAATTCTCGCCGACCGTTCCGAGCATGATCAGGCCATGCACACCAGCGGCAACCATGGCCTCTAAATGTTTGAGCGTGGCGGGTAGATCGAGCGAGAAGTCGGGTTGGAAGTGGGTGACGGCGGCAGGAAGGACGCCGTGCCAGGTTGCGTTTTTCATGGAAGTCATCATTGGGTTTGCTTCTTTTGTTTTTGCTCGGCCTCGTACTTGTCGTACCACTCGACCAGTTCGCGGGGCCAGGCGAATTTGGGAGCGGTCGTCCGATCAAAGCCAGCCAAATGCAACGGCTCCTTTCGCAGCGAGGGGAAAGTATACACCCAATCGTTGTTGCGAAAAACCTCTTCCATCAATTTGGCCAATTCAGGATCATATTCGCGGAGTTGGGCACGCGAGTTGACGTGGTTGTGATCGCGAACATTGGTCCGATTGCAGTGGAACCAATCTTGCACCCCTTCCGCCCAATACTCGGCGTGATTCGTCGCCGCATACGTGTTCTTCCACAACCCTTTTTGAATCGCACTGTCGTAAGCGACCTTTAGCCGACCGTTAAACTTGGGTTCAACTTCAGCCAGGGCGATCTCGTGAATCGCATGGCTGAACTCGTGGATGGTGATATTCTCGCCGTGGTACGGGTCGCCGGGAAACTCCAGCAGATTCTCCTCGGCACAACTGACGGCGGGCCGGGCTTTGGTCGCACCCAGCCCCCGCGCTCGCTTATCCCAATACTTCGACGGTTTAAGGTCACTGTGTTCGGGCATCATCGTCGTTAGTTCGGTCGGGGCCATGATGGCGAGTCGGATGTGATGCTTGATGAGAGCTTTCCGCAGATCGTCACGGCCCTGCAACATTTGATCGACGAGAAACGCCGCCTCTTTCAGCGCGTAGTCGGAAACTTGTTCCGACGCCACGATGGGAAAACCATCGGTCACAATACATTTTTTGTAAAACGTGGATAGCTTCCACTCGGTACGGATGTTTTCCGGCGGTTCGGTGATCGTCCGTTCCTCAGCCTGGCTGGAACGAATCGTCAGGAAGGCAACGACGACGGTGAAAATGACGAAAACGATTTTCGTGTTACGCATAAAGTGGCTCGTACTGTGGCGGGTTGGTGAATGAATCGAATTGAGATTGACGTCCGTCAATTTAATTCGTTGGGCCGATTTCGTACAAGCCGCGTTTGGGATCGTCGTCGTTTTCGCCCGCGAAGCCCCAGAGGTGTCCTTCTCCGGCGGCGAGCGGTCCGAGCCGCAAGTTGCCGTTGCGCCAATCTTCCAGCGGCACTCGCTTCAACTCTTGGCCATTCGCCGGGTCGATCCAAGAGAGGTATCGCCGATGAGATTCGTTACTCGACCCTTTCGTTTCCAGTCGGGCGACGCAAATTCCCCCTTCGTTGGCAATGACAATTCCGTCGAGCAGGTCATCGGCACTGAAGGCCCACATTGTATCACCGGACGAGGTTGCCAGGGCCGTCAGTCCGTCGTCGGTCTCGATGATGAGTCGGTCCTCTGCCCGCCCAACGATCCGTTTGATGGTGGCCAAAACTTTTCGCCAGAGTAAGCGACCGGTTTCTACTTGAATCGCTTCGACCGCTTTCAGGCCGGGTTGTGCGAGATAAGCAACGCCGTCGGCGACAAGAGGTGGCTGAGGAGACTGGGTCCAATTCGCCCGGTCGTCCAAGGACGACATCCAATCGCTCCGCCGCACCCATTGCACATTTCCCACTAGGTCGCTGGCGACCGTTGTTCCGCCGCCGACCATGATAAGCATTCCGGAACCCGTGGTCAGTTCACACACGGGTTGCGGTCGCCACGTATCGCGAAGTTTGAGGAGTGGTTTTTCCCAGCGGAGTTCGCCATTGTTGGGATTAAAGGCGGCGAGACTGAAATGCCATTGCAACTCACGGAAAATGGTCGTGACGGCAAAAAGCTCTCCGCCCACCAAAACGGGGTCGGAAATAACCGTAAGATTGGGCCGCGTTTCCCAAATCTGTTTTCCGCCATCGAGCCGACAGGCAACCAATCGGGGACCGGCCTTGGTCTGTTGGCGAGCGTAAACGGTGTCGCCCGCGACCAGCGTTCGCATGGGCATCAGTGACCAGTCGTGCGTGTTTCCTTGATCGCCGCCGAGTCCACTCCGCCAGCGGAGTTCGCCTGACTTTAGATCATAAGCAGCAACTTGAAAGCGATTGTTGACGAACATCTTGTCGCGAGCAACGCTCACGGTCATTTGTCGAGCGATCCAATCGAGCGGCGTCGGACTTTTGACTTGCGGCGGGACGTTATTCGGTACTTGGCCGACATCGCCATCAATCGACCCTTTCTTGACCAATGCGAGAGGTCCGTTGAGAGGAGTCAACTTATCAGCGGGTGAATAAACATCCGCTATGGAGTCGCCCTTGGCCCCGCTGGAATTACGCGGCAAGTTCGCGAGTAGCGATTCAAATTCCGCCGGAGAATATCGCGTCTCGCCGATTTCGACCGGTCCAACAGGCGGCTGGCCAATTTTGTCTCCCAACATGGCTCCTGTCAGTCGTGCCCGTGGCCCAAGCTGTTCCAACTGTAAGAAATTGGTTCCGTCGGCGGTCCGCTGCGCTGCGCGAAAGTGAAACAAGGCACGGGCCGCGTCGCCCGCAGCGAGCTCTCGATCACCGAGCCAAAGATGGGCTTGCGGAACGGCATCGGTGCCGGGGAACTGTTGCACAATCGCTTGTACGGCGGCGGCATCTCCGCTCGACATCGCTTGCTTCACTCGCAAGTTACCGATTGGTCCGAATTGTTCAGACATCACCTTGCGTAGTTCCGGATGCTCGAACAGAGCCAACGAAATCGCACCCGACAGCGAGACAAACAAACGTTTATCCTGTGCATCGGCGACGAGGCCGAGATTGTCTTTACCTCCGGCGGCGGCAATCACCGCACCGGCGTCGCGATACGCTTCCGAGGCCAGGGCGGAATCGAATTCAGCGAGCGTGTTGAAGCCCTCTTTGCTCATCTCCTCGATGAAGGGATGAGCTTGAAACGAAGCGGTCTTGCCGTTGGGTGGCGTTTTGCCCAGCTTTTCGGCAGCGGCGTTTTCCGCCCAGGCCAACAGCGGCTTGTCACGTTCGTTCCAACCGGTCGAGCGCAGGCGATTGCACATGCGAATCGCGTCGTCTGCCTGATTCGAGTAAATCAATTCAATCAGTTCCGTTCGAACCAGTGATTCGTACACAATCGGGTAGGCGGCCTTTGACCAGATCGGCGAATGGAGCAACGCATTCGTTACTCGGGTGAACGCCCGTGGGTCGCCCTCACTACGGGCAATTTTTCCCAAACGCTCGTAATAACCGGCGAAGGCGCGGGCCGTTTTCTCATCGTCGCTCAGATCGGCGACGGTCACGATATCGGTCAAGAGTGAGAACCGTTCATCCAAGGTTGCCGGTCGAGTGAGTGAATCCTCGAACAGCCACCGGGCCGCCTCGTTCGCCATTTCCCGACTGGGAGCGTCACAGATCAACCGCACGGCACAAGCGCGCTGCCAAAGTGCCAGTTTAATTTCGGCCGGTTTTTGCTTCTCCGTTTCGGCGAGCCACTCTTTGCGAGACGCCGCTTTCACGATGGGTGCCACACGAACGAGGTCGGAGGGAGCCAGCTTGGCCAGTTCGGGGAATGGGCGAACTTGAATCTGTTTGAGGAGAATCGAGCGGGGTTGATCGCCCTGTGCTAACAACAATCCTGCGCAACGCATGGGCACGGTAAAGTGCGAAATTGGTTGCTCGGTGGCTCG
>JAYUFG010000313.1:0-12497 GCA_043738845.1 Planctomycetaceae bacterium | reverse complement strand
GTTTTGGCTCCTTGGAGAAAGTGGGTTGACATTGCCCATTCCCACCCCTAAGATTGCGCAGAACCGGTAGCGGTTGTCGAAATTTATCGCGTTTTTTGACCGACATTCAAAGATATTCTTCCCCTGCGACGTGAAAGGAGCGATTTTCACATGGCTCACGTGGTTGCCGAACCGTGCTTTGGCTGCAAGTATACCGACTGTGTTGTTGTCTGCCCGGTGGAGTGCTTCTACGAGGGGGACAAAATGCTCTATATCCATCCGGACGAGTGCATTGATTGTGAAGCGTGCGTTCCGGAATGTCCCGTCGAGGCCATTTTCCACACCGACAATCTGCCGGAAGAGTGGAAAGACTTCACCCCGCTGAATGCGGAAATGGCGACGCAGTGCCCGGTCATTACGGAAAAGAAAGACCCGCTCGTTTAAGGGACTAGCTGGAAATAACTTCGCGATTTGAAATTGGTGGTGGCAGTGGTTCGCGGCTCCGCTGCGCGTCGCGGCTAACCGGTGGTTGTTGTTTGGGAACAGGATGTTGCCCAGTATGTCACTGAAACTTTCATCGCCCCGAATTTTGATCGTTCGCCTCTCTGCAATTGGCGACGTGGTGCATGGGCTGCCGGTGTTGAACGCGCTGCGGGAGAAATTTCCCAAGGCGTTCATCGGCTGGGTCGTCGAAGGCCGCACCGCCGATGTGTTGTGCGGCCATCCTGCTTTGGATCAGGTCATTCAAGTTCCTCGCAAATGGCTGAAGTCGCCAAGTGCCACGTGGCGATTGCGAAAGGAACTACGGTCGCTGAAGTTCGACATCGCGATCGATCTGCAATGTTTGACCAAAAGTGCAATTGCCGCGCGACTTTCGGGTGCCAAACGAAGGATCGGTTTTGGCGGTCCCGACGGTCGGGAGTTTAGTCGTTGGCTACACAATGAGTTCGTCACGCCGACGGCCGCCCACGTGATCGACAAGAATTTGCAATTGCTACAAGCATTGGGGATTGAACGTCCCGAAGTGAAGTTTGAACTGCCGGAGGCTGAAAAAGACGCTGCGACGGCGGACAAAATCGTGACGGACCTATTTGCCAATCTCGCCAGTCAATCAGGACCATCGCGGCCGTTTGCGATCATCAACCCGGGTGCCGGTTGGCCGAGCAAACGCTGGCCGCTGGATCATTTTGCGGAAGTCGCCCGACATTTGGGACATCAACATCAACTCTCTTCGCTGGTGGTCTGGGCCGGTTCCGAAGAACGAAGTTGGGCGGAGCATATCGTCGCCGGGTCGATGGGACAGGCTCACTTGGCACCGAATACAACGCTGACCGAATTGGTCGCGTTGTCGCGCCGGGCGACTCTGTTTGTTGGCTCGGATACGGGACCGCTCCATTTGGCGGCGGCGGTGGGAACGCCGTGCGTGGGGCTGTTTGGTCCGATGCCGCGTGAACGCAACGGTCCCTACGGTTCGCAACACATCGCGTTGCAAGAAGTTTGGCTAACCGGTTCGAGCCGTGAACGGCGAACGGCCGACACCTCGTCGATGGAGGCAATCCAGGTGCCGCAGGTCAACACGGCCTGCGACACGATTTTACAACGGGGCATTCTCGCGAGCGACATTCGCCGCAGCGCGTAGCTTAAGTCAAGCACGTCAGCCACCTTTTGGCAGCGCAGCGTTTCTAGCAATTCTTTCAAAGGTTTGTTGAAAAACCGCCCGATTTCGCTCGATTTTACGCCAAAACGGCAATTTTCCATCCTTCGGCTCACCCGTTTGTGACGTATCCTTTCAATGGACCAGCGTGTCAATCCGGGCCCGTTTTGCTAGAGCGTTACCATGAGTCTTTGGGTGGGTTTAGACCGCTGAATACCCTTTGTCGTCTTTCGCTCCGCGAAAGAATGTGCTTTCCAGAAATGAAGGCGACAATGTATCGGTTGATTGACTGGCGGCTCGCAAGCCAACGCACATCGCCCAAAATATCACACTCAACTTTCTTCCGCATGAGCCACATCCGCGAGATCAACGACGCCAACGAACTGGAGGAACTCCGCCTGTTGTGGGCGGCATTGCTGCCCGTCACGCCGGGTGCGTCGTTTTTTCATTCGCTCGATTGGCTCCAAGTCTATTGGAAACATTTCGGCAGCGACCAGCGAATGCGAGTCCTCGTTGTTTCCGTCGCGGACAAACCGGTCGGCATCTTGCCGCTGGTCGTTCGTCGTGAGAGTACGCGAATCGGCGGCGTGCGGCTCCTCACTTACCCTTTGCACGACTGGGGTTCATGGTATGGCCCCATCGGCCCGAACCCGACCGTCACGCTCGTCGAAGGATTGAAACACATCCAGCGGACGAAACAAGATTGGGACTTGCTCGATCTGCGGTGGATTCAACGACGGGTCCATGATCGTGGAAGAACAAGAACGGCTATGCAGGTCGCGGGTTTTGAGCCGCAGTGGAATCCTTGGGTGGAGAATTCGTGGATCGACCTGAGCGGCGATTGGGATTCGTATTGGGCGACCCGCACGACCGAGTGGAGAAACAATGTCCGTCGGTGCGAACGGCGGGTCGCGCAGCAGGGAAAAATTGAATACGTCCGCTATCGACCATTGGGGACGGCGGTGGGCGACGGCGAACCACGCTGGGATTTGTACGACGCTTGTGAACAGATCGCTGAGCGAAGTTGGCAAGGTTCATCGGTCACCGGCACGACCCTGTCGCATGATTCAATTCGCACTTATTTGCGGGCGGCGCACGAGCGAGCGGCGGAACGAGGTGCGGTCGATCTCAATCTGCTGTTGCTTGATGGTCAACCGGCCGCGTTTGCGTATGCGTATCAATATCAGGGCTACGTGTACGGGTTGAGAATGGGTTTCGATGCGAATGTTTCCAAGGAAGGAACCGGGACGGTATTGCAGTACAACGTCATTCGCGATTGCTTTGCGCGGGGTGATGGTTTGTATGACCTGGGGCCGGATGCGTCAGCGGCAAAACGCTATTGGCGAACCAGTCTGGAAACGAGTTTCCGCTGCACGCACTTCAACGAAAACTCTTGGAAGGCCCAAGTCCTACGGTGCAAACGGGCGGTAAAACATTGGTGGCAAGGATCGCCACAGGTTGGGGGCGAGGCGGTTTTTCCGACTGCATCTTCGGTGGGATAGTTTATCCACTCGTACACGTGGCGTCTCGCCGCGTGCATTGCGACACAGAAGCGGCGAGATGCCGTTTGTACAAGTTACTCATCCGCCCGGATCGTCAAGAGCTTGGGGTCGATGATGATCTTCTGACCGGCGATGGCGTCGCGGCTGATTTGGGCACCGAGGTCTTCGGCTTCCGGCGGCAGGAGTCCCGCCTCAACGTCCTTGAAGACCCATTTGCCGATTCGCAGTTTCGGAATCAGCACGACCGGGACGTTGTACGTCCGTTGCGGCGTACCACGAATCGTGATTCGCCGGGCGTTGGCCGTCACGACAATTCCGGCTGATTCAGCTAGGCTCGTCGGTATCCAGGTCGGGCCGTTGGACTCTAAGACGGTGAACGTCGCTGGGATTTTTTCATTCAGAAAAAAGTTTGTGCGAAACAACCCTTCCTCGCGATAGGCGGGAATGCGAGCGAACAGCGTGTTTTGTTCGAGCTTGGCAATTCGCGGTAATTCACTCTCGTACTTTTTCAGCGGCCCTAAACTGCTCGAACCACCCAACGTGGCTATGGCTTGTGTGATTTGTTGATTCTCTCGCATGGGAACATAGCGGGCGTCGATCTGTCCCACCAAGTCGCGAATCGCCAGCGCGGCGAGGGTTAATTCCTGGCGAGTTTGCAGCCAATCGACCAGCACCGGTTTCAACGGAGGGTCTTGTCCCCAACGGTTCGGCGGAACAAACCGCTGCTTGACCGCCGACAGGCGATTCGTCAGTTGCTTGACCTCTTCATCGAGTGCCGTTCTTTGCGGACCGCCACCGGGGGCCGACTTTTGCGATTCTTGTTTTTGTTTGAGAAGCGTCTGGACCTGATTGAGTTCGACGCCCGCCAATTCGTTCTTTTGAAAAATCTGATCGACCATCTGCTGGGCTGTGGCACAAATGCGTTCGTTCTTGTCGAGCGAGTCGAAAATTGCTTTGAGTTGAATCTCTTCGCTCACGCACCAAACGGTCCCGACGGGCGACAAGCCTTTGGCTTTGAGAAACTCGGCCGCCGCCTCTTTGTCCAAGTCTTTGGAAAAGACGATGGAGGAATAGTTGGACGCCAATAAGAACGAAAAAATCGCCACGAGCGAATGCCGCAGTGAAGCACGTGCGAAACAATTTTCATTGGTTACAACGGAACGGTGCATATTTCTAAGTCGCGGAGGGGGCCAACGTGAAAAACCTTACCGGTCGGGCAATTGATTCCGAATGGATCATACGATCCGGCTGAATCGTTTCATTAGCAAAGGACGATTGTGATGGTACTCCGTTCGCCAGAATTTCGCAATTCGTGACGAATTCTCCGGAAATGACGCACCGACGATCTGCGATCAATTCACGAACGACATTCCGCCGACAAGATGATGATGGGGTAATGGACTCAATGCCCTGGATGATTTGGGAACCTGCTGCGGAAGGAACCACAGCCCGTTCCCCATGATCGGTCGGCGAATTCGCCGAGGAGTTCCACGATGTGGAAAGGTTTTTTTCTCGCCTCTGGAATTTTCACGCTAATTCTTGGGGCTGAGGCGTTCGTCATTGACCGCGCCATTATGAACGGCGGCGCGGGCGACGTGACGCCGCCAGAGTGGGCACCCTGGAGCCTGATGTCCGCCGGGGCCGTCATCATCCTCTACTCGTTCACGATCCCCAAACGGATTGCCGGTTAAGGTCTGAAACATCCATTATTGATGCGCCGACCCTAAACGGTTACGGATAACGTGCCGTCGGGGACTTCTGCTGCGGTGTGCGCCCGCCGCCACTCATTGAGGAACAGCGTCTTCGTGTTGAACGGCAGGCTGCAACCTACCACGAAACGTTTTGTCGCACCGTTTCTCCCATTCACGTTCCCCGAAAAATGACTATACTCCAACTCTTGGATCTCCAATTCTATTGGCGGACCGGCTTTATCCCTACGTTTTCATTGATGTGGATGCCCAAACGATATGCCCAAACCCAACGCCCTGGTAGAAAACCACGAACCGAATCGCGAACAAGTTCTGTCCGTTTCGCAGTTGACCGCCGCGTTGAAGGACGTGGTCGAAGGCTGTTTTCCGTCGGTCTGGGTGTCGGGTGAGATTTCCAATTTTTCGCGGCCGCAATCGGGCCATTGCTATCTCACGCTCAAAGACGAAGGAGCCCAATTGCGGGCTGTGGTTTGGCGCGGAACGGCCGCCAGAATTCGTTTTGACTTGCACGATGGACTAGAAGTTATTTGTCGTGGCGGTTTGGACCTATACGCGCCGCGCGGAAGTTATCAACTCGTCATTCAAGACGTGGAGCCGCGGGGGATCGGTGCTTTGGAGCTGGCCTTGCGAAAACTTCGCGAGAAACTCGCCGCCGAAGGGTTGTTTCGTTCTGAACATAAGCGACCGCTGCCACCGTTTCCCCGAAAGATTGCCTTTGTTACCAGTCCGACCGGTGCCGCGATTCGCGATTTTTTGGAAATTGTGCGGCGGCGTTGGAGTGGCGTGCAGGTTTACATTGTGCCGGTCCGCGTGCAAGGGGACGGGGCCGCACAAGAGATTGCCGACGCCATTCAGCAGGTGAACGAATGGCCGACGCCGCCGGATGTGTTGGTTGTCGGAAGAGGCGGCGGAAGTTTGGAAGACCTCTGGGCGTTTAATGAAGAGTCGGTCGTGCGAGCGATTTATGCGTCGGAAATTCCGACCGTCTCGGCGGTGGGACATGAGATCGACGTGACCCTCGCCGATTTGGCTGCGGACGTGCGAGCGGCGACACCGTCCGAAGCGGCCGAGAGAATCGTGCCCGCTGCGGCAGATCTCGCTCAAGGTTTACGCATCCATCAGCAGCGACTCCTGACCGCCTTACGAAAGCGGTCGAACCTGGCGCGGACGCAACTCGATTCACTCGCCGCGCGCCGAGCTTGGCGAAAACCGCTCGAACGCGTTCGCGAACTCCAGCGGCGACTCGATGAATTTTCCGTGCGGTCGGAGCGGACCATGAAAAAGGGGCTGCACGAGCAGCGACAACGGGTGCAATCATTGGCGGCGCAATTGGAATCTCTCAGTCCATTGGCGGTTCTCGGACGAGGCTATAGTCTCACTCGTCGATCAGGTGATAGGAAGCTCGTTCTTAGTGTCAACGATATTGCTGTGGGCGATCAAATAACAACGCGCCTGGCCAGTGGTCAAATTATCAGCCAGGTGGAAGAAGTGACCGAATCAACAGCCTAGATCACGACGTTTTCACAATGGGTCACAATCCAAATTCGCCCAAGAAATGTCGCAAAAACAATTGTCGCTAACTCCGCGACGTCCAAGTGTCAGGCTTCACTTTCCGTCTAACATTGAACGTGAACTCGCCTCATGGGTCGTGGGATGTTATACTCGGGGCGTGCCTGGGTAGCGGAAAACTTAGGCATTTTTAGGGCGAGTTGACAACTCGTCGAATTTGTCTGGAGTGTGATTCTAAGTTCGATGTCTTTCAGGTTATTGTCGAGTTATTCATGGATGCGTCGGAAGAGCAACCGCAGCCACCCGAGCAAAGCGCGAACGCCGCTGCGCCGATCGAGACTTGGAAATCTCTTCCCGGCCAGCCCGGCATTGAGGTCTTTCATCTTTCGCCTCCACCCGTGCCCGACGTCTACGATCCCGAGTTGCCGATTCGCCGTCGCGTGTGGCTTCCGCTGGCGTTGTTTCTCATCACGTGTGTGATGACGTTCTCGGCGGGCGTCGTCGGATGGAACGGTTCGCTCTTCAATCTAGAAGAGATCAGCTTTCATTGGCACGATCATTGGATCACAGGCTGCCAATACATGCTCGGCGTGTTGGGCATTTTACTGGCTCACGAGATGGGCCATTTTCTCATGGCCCACCGACATCGTGTCCCGGCGAGCTTTCCGTATTTTATTCCCTTTCCGATGTTGCTAACAGGCACGATGGGGGCCGTGATCCGAATGCAAGGTGGTCGAGCGGATCGCAAACAAATTTTCGATATTGGTATCGCTGGACCGCTCGCCGGGCTGGTGATTGCCATTCCCTTGTTATGTTATGGAATTGTAAACGCTGAAGCTGTTCCGACGGCCTCCACCGGATATACGCTGGGCCACCCGTTGCTCGTTAAGTTCCTCATTCCCCTATTGCGACCTGATATTTCCGCTAACACTCAATTTCGCAATCCCTTTTGGATGGCCGCATGGGTCGGGATGTTAATCACGGGCTTGAATATGATGCCGGTCAGTCAACTCGACGGCGGACATGTGGTCTATGGGCTGTTCGGACGTCATGCGAAACTGGTCTCTCGCGCGTTTCTCCTGAGTGCCCTGGCTTATATGGTAATCGCCGAAAACTATTCCTGGTCGGCGATGGTCATTCTGGTGACGTTTCTCGGGGTCGATCATCCCCCCACGGCGAACGAACATGTTCCGCTGGGACCGGTGCGCACGGTGCTGGGACTGCTGTCGCTGGCCATTCCCGTGCTGTGTTTTATGCCGACACCGATTTCGCAGTAAAATGGCAGATTTGCTCGGCCGCTTTTTCGCCGCTACGAATGCAATGGGGAATGCCAACACCGCGAAACGCATTGCCACACAGGGCGAAGTTGGGCAGCTTTGCCGCCCGATCAATAATCCGTTGCGCCCGGCCTACATGGCCCAGGTGAAATTGCGGCATGGTCTCCCGCCAGCGAACGATTTCGTGCAGCAGCGGTTGGCCGGAAAGCCCCAACAATTCGCCCAGTTCTTGTCGTGTTAGGTCGAGCAATTCCTGATCGGATTTGGCCGCCATTTCCGGTTGCATTGCGCCGCCGAAAAAGACCCGTAGCAAAACGGTCCCGTCCGGCGCGCGGCCCGAATACTTCAGGCTGGCATAACTGACCGAGAGAATGCTGCGCCGTTCCACGCGGGGGACGACCAAGCCAAAACCGGCCAAAGGTCGTGAGAATTGATTGTTCCGATAGGCGACGCAAACGACCGCACTACTGGCGTGCGGGATTGCACGTAACTCCTGCGACAAGTCCGCCGCAAAAGTCTCTAATAATTTCGCCGCACGGACGGCTGGCGTGGCCAGGATGACGGCGTCGAATTCTTGTGGAAGGCTTTCTCCTTTCACGAACAAACGCCATCGCCCATCGGCAAGTTGTTCCATTCGCTCGACCGGAGAATTCAGCCGAATGTTTGACTCGCCGATTCGCACGGCGAGCGCATCGACCAACACTGACATCCCGCCCTGCAACGTGACGAACAGTCCATAGCGGGCACCACTGGAGTCTTTCTCCGACGAAGTGGAATCGGCTGTCGACGAGACCGACTTGCGCATTCCGCGGATCAGACCGCCGTGGTTGCGTTCCATATCGAGGAATCGAGGCATTGTCGCCCGCAGGCTGAGTTGCTCGGGATCGGCGGTGTAAATCCCGCCGATCAGCGGTTGCACAAGTCGATCGAACACCTCCTTGCCAAGGCGCCGTTGGACGAACGAGGCGAGGCTTTCGTCGCTGTGATCCTTGACGGGAGTACCATCGGGATCGTTGGTTTTTCGCCGGGGTATGAAATACTCGCACAACATTCGCAATTTGCCCCAAGGGCTTAAGATCGGCGTCGTGAGCATGGGCCAGATTTTCGCCGGGGCCATCAGCGAGAAACCAGACGGCACTTCATACAAGCGTCCCTTTCGCACGACGAACGCACGACGGTCGGAAGTCGTTGGCTGCAACTGATTTTCCAACCCCAGGCGGCGACAAAGCTCAACCGCACCGGGCACGTTGGTGATAAAGTTGTCGGCACTCCGTTCGATTAGAAAGCCGTTACGACGGATCGTTTGCAGAACTCCACCGAGTCGCTCACTGGCCTCGAACAGCGTGACGGAGGAATTGCGGTCGCACTCTTGCAGGTGATGTGCGGCGGCCAAGCCACTGATTCCGCCACCAATGATGGCCACCCGACGAACGGCGGATTCTGCGGCGGCGGACATACGTTTACGATTTCAGGTGTTGCCAAATCGAACGAGTGAGGAGATCAAGCCCTTGGCCCGTAACGGCGGAAATCAACAGCACTTCGCGGCCCAACTCGGCGGATAGACGTTCTTGAGCGGCGGCCGTCTCGGGCAATTCAGCCTTGGACACCACGACAATTTCGGGACGCTCTCCCAACTTGACATCATACTCCGCCAACTCGTGACGAATCGTCCGGTAGTTTTCGACCGGATCAGAACCATCCATCGGTGCCGGTTCGACCAGATGCACCAGCAAACCGGACCGTTCGATATGTCGCAAAAATTCGTGGCCCAATCCCGCACCCGAGTGCGCCCCTTCGATCAAACCGGGCAGGTCAGCCATGATAAACGTCCGCTCTTGATCGAGTTGCACCCGACCGAGGTTCGGATACTTCGTCGTGAAGGGATAGGAGGCAATTTCGGGTCGAGCACGCGACAATCGACTGAGGAGTGTGCTTTTTCCCGCGTTCGGCTTGCCGATCAACCCCACATCGGCGATGACTTTAAGTTCCAGGACGAGATGTTTGATCTCGCCTTCGCCGCCGGGCTGTGCCTCACGCGGGGCACGATTGATCGAAGTCTTGAAGTGCAGATTTCCTTTTCCGCCACGTCCGCCGTGTGCGGCCACGACCCTGTCGCCCGCCTGAGCCAAATCCTTGATGACGAGTTTCGTGTCGGCATCGAAGACGACGGTTCCGGGCGGGACTTTCAGGATTAAATCCTCGGCCGCTTTGCCGTGACAATTGGAGCTGCCGCCCGACTCTCCGTTTTTGGCTTTCCACTGTTGCCGATGAGCAAGCGGAGAGAGGCTATCCACGCCATCTTCGGCGAACAGGATGACACTTCCGCCGTGACCACCGTCGCCGCCGTCGGGGCCACCTCTGGGTACGTATTTCTCTCGGCGGAAGCTGACGCATCCTTTTCCGCCCTTGCCAGCGACAACTTCTACAGAAACGCGATCAACGAACATGAGTGAGGCAACTGTCTATCAGGCAAAGGGAAATTAGAGTTCCGTTACATACGATCAAAGTCAGATTGGGGATGATCTCGTAGGGTCCATTGTGCGGACCATGATCGGCTTCTTTGGTCCGCACAGCGGACGATACGGATTGGAAAAATAATAAACGAAAAAGGGACGACCCGCGCAGGGCCGTCCCTCAATAGTGAGCAACCTTGTACAAAACGGGGACAACTAACCTGCTGCCGCCACCGGAACCACGTTGATCCGGCGACCTTCGCGGTCAAAATGAACTTGACCAGCGACGAGGGCGAACAGCGTGAAGTCGTTGCCTTGGCCGACATTCTTGCCCGGGTGGAATTTATTTCCGACCTGACGAACCAGGATGTTGCCAGCGATGACTTTCTCACCGCCGTATTTCTTGATACCGCGACGTTGGCCGAGAGAATCACGACCGTTGCGGCTGGAACCTTGACCTTTTTTATGGGCCATGACTGAGAACTCCTACTTTGAATTCAATGGAGGCTTTCGGCCCTTACCGAAAGCGGGCAATTCCCCCCCCCAAGCTGGCTCTAGACGAGTCGCCCGGGGGGAGTCCACCTTTTTACCGATAAATCCAGCGGAAGTCAACCGGACCTGCGTTGCCGGGAATTCCGAGATAGATCGGCCGTTCATCCGCCAAAAACTCGTCCCCCGGTCGCCAAAAGTGGAGCATCAGCATCTTGTGCTTAAAAGTTCGTCCCGTACCCGGTACATCGGTTGCCTTAAACGCACCTTCGGGATCGGTCCATTTTTGGGCGTTTGATAGCCCCTCAATCACGACCGAGAACTTGTCGAGTGTCGGGTCCACGTCTTCCCAAGTTACGACACCCCATGCGCTCTTATCTTCACCGTTCTTGCCGACCTCGAGCGGTTGGCTCGACATTTCAATTGAATTCAGGAGCTTGCGGTTCGGATCCTCACGACGCTGAATTTCTGGAATTGCCGTCGGGATCATCCGGTCAAGATACGCCTTTTTCTTGTCGAGGTTCTCTAACGAAAACAGCGGGCGGAACGTAATGGCTTTGGCTTCCGGCGGTTTGTCGACCAGTTCGATCTTAAATTTCCCGTCCTTTTGCTCGACAGGGTGCATGCACTCGCCCGGGTTTTTGACGCGATACACCATGTAGTAAATCATCTTGTGTTCGAGGCGACCGCCCTCTTGCGGGACGTCGACCCAAATCATACGCATCGGTTTGAAGGTAAATTCAAGATTCCAGATATCCTTGCGATAAATGCAGCTTTTGCATATCACATCGAGCGTATTGCCGGGCGAATGAGGTGCCCATTTCAACTTGCTGGCGATGTCACCCTTCAGAATCTCCACCATGTCATGCTGGGAATACGTTTCCGATTCGTGACGATCAACGGGAATGGTTGTTTCTACGCCCGGCCCGAGATTACGGAAGCGAATTGAACCAAGCGGCGAAGGCTTCTCAGCACCCGGTTTGGCCGACGCGACTTTCGGCGCAGCGGCAGGTTCTTCAGCAGTTGCGAAAGACGCCAACGACCCGACACCAAGGACGAATAAAAACGCAACACAAACAATTATACGGACCAGCGACATGCCAAAATCCCTCAACAGAGGTTCAGACTCGAATGGACAGCGTCCTTGCCTGACGTTACTTTCATTATAATTTGACGCGGGAAACGGGGTCAACTGCGGAGAGTTTAACTTGGCCAGAAAAACAGAGGGAATTGGAGAGCGAAAAGGCTTGTAACTAGCTTGCCAACCTCGGTTTTTCCGACGATTCCGTCCATTCGCCGACATCGGCGGATAATTCATTGACAATAGTGATTTGAACCGCCACGCTTTTCGTCCCTCGACCGATTGGACCGATTTTAACGACTGTGCCGCCCTTGCCCGCTCACGCTGGGTTCCCCAATGCCCACCATTATGGCACAATTCGACGAGTTGCAGCCGATTCCCACCCACCTTATCTCTGCCCGATTCGCGAACTATTCCCATGAAAATTGCCGTTCCCAAAGAGACCTTTCCGGGCGAACGCCGCGTCGCCCTGATCCCCTCGGCGATTTCCGCACTCGTCAAGTCGGGACACGATCTGTTCGTCGAAACCGGAGCGGGCGAAGCGGCCGGCTTCACCGACGCTCAATATACCGACAAAGGTGCCAAGGTTGTCAGTCGGGTGGAAGCCTTCGCCGCCGATTGCATCCTGCAAGTTCGCTCGCTCGGTGCGAACATGGTCAACGGCAAAGCCGATTTGTCGCTGCTCAAGTCGGGGCAAGTCATCATTGGGATGTGTGACCCATTGGGTCAACCACAAGCGGTGCGACACCCCACCCACCCCTCTTCGGAGAATCATGATGCGTCAACAACTCGCTTTCACGCTGCTTGCCACCAGCCTGCTCGTCGCCTGCGGCGGCGGCAACGA
>JAYUFG010000312.1:0-4722 GCA_043738845.1 Planctomycetaceae bacterium | reverse complement strand
AACAATCGCCCGCGCCGGTGTCTCGGTTATAGAACTCCCGCCGAGGTTTTCTTCGAGAAAACCTCGCCTGCCAGTTGCGATTGAGATCGGTCACCGCCCATTGATCCGGTTTTGCAACCCGCCAACCCCAATCAAACGGGTGTGACGTTCGATGGAAGTACGATCAACGTCGATTATTCAGAAACAGGCAGCGCGCCGACCGTTTCGTTTATCGTAGGCGTTGTGAATCCCGACAGTAACGCATCGCTCGACTTTTATGCCACCGTGACGAGTGGCGACCGCACAACGGTTCCAATATCGGTAATACCGATTAGCTCGACGACATCGCAAATCACTTTCACACTCGACAGTGCCCTCGACAACTCGTCGATCAATTTACACATTCAAGCGGGCCACGGTTCCTGGATCATCGCCGAAAGTGACGCTTTCATTAACCCGACGGGCGTCGTCGCCCCGCCGCAAAATCCAATTGCAGAACCGATCCCGGCCATCACGACCGATCAAACGTCGGACCCGGTTGTGATTCACTTGCCCGACTATTTTAGTGATCCGGTTTACGCAACCGACCAGCTTTCGTTCTCAGTGGTATCGAATGATAACTCCGCGATTGTTACCGCCGGATACGATCAAACGACCGGCGACTTAACACTTACCCTTTTGCCGGGCGCAATCGGCACGGCGGACATTACCATTTCTGCGGCGAATCCGGACCGTGCTTCGACGCCGCTAGTGATTACCATTACCGTTCCCGATGAATCCATCACGATCAACGGCTTTTGCTTGTCGCCGGACGAGAACTTTTCGTTCAGCGACAATCTGTTCGATCATGTGAGTGATGGCCCGACGGCGGGAAGTGCTGCATTGGCGACGATTGCCACGATCAACGGCGTGACGTTTTCGCCCAACGTCGATACCGATTCGCAGTCTTTCAACATGGATCATGGTAGGTTGACGGTTTATAGCGACGGCACGCTCGAATTCTCTCCCACCGATGGCCTTGTCGGCCAAGACGAATTATTGTTCACGTTGCGAGATGGTAACGGGAATGCAACGCCGATGACGATCGTTTGCATCAATGTCCCCGCCGGGCAAGTTTCCACCGACGCCATTCCCGACCAGAACCTTACGGAAGGCGACACCGGCAATACGATTTCGCTGGCCGATTACTTTCACGACACGCGATACGATATTAGTAAACTGACATTCACCATCACGAGTGATAGTCAAGATTTATTGCCGGATAATTACTTAATCAACATCGACGGTGCGACCGGCGAGTTGACATTCGACCTGCTGGCGTCGCAATACGGCGATGCCAACCTTACGATCATTGCGGCGAATCCGGACGGCGAAAGTACAACCGCGACGTTTGTACTTCATGTTGCGTTCGTGCCACAAACGCCAGCGCTGAGTCCCATTCCACTGGATTACGCGAGTGATATGGCGGTCGATTCGCTGGGCAATTTGTGGTTCGATTCAAGTGCGCCGAACCTCGACGAGTTGGACCTCGGATTTACCGTTCACGCGAACCCACTCGACGCCGAACATGGCAACACGATTGTGTATTCCGTGGTGAGTGGTGACAGCGATCCTTCGATCAATTCCGAACCCGGCGTCATCAGTTGGAACATCTCTAAACCTTCGGAGCCGACCGTTTATTCCGTGACCGTTCGGGCGACGAACAAGTCACCCGGCACGGATGTGAATGATGCAACCTTGAACCCATTCGTGGAACAAACGTACTATGTGAGCATCGGCGTGAAGATTCCCGATTCAAATTCCGGCAACGGGTCGGGCAGCGGTTCCGGTGACGGCTCCTCATCTTCGAGCGATTCTGGTTCGGGTTCTGGCAGTGGCTCCGGCGAAGGCTCATCGTCATCGAGTGATTCCGGTTCCGGCGACGGCAGCGGCTCTGGTTCCGGCAGCGGTTCCGACACCGCCAGCAACGACGGATACGGCGGGACACTCGAATGGGCACCGATTGCTCGCGACGACCGTTTCGAAATTCCCGTGTCCGAGGATACGCCGGGCACAATCCCTCTTGGCAACGTTTTATTCAACGACGCAGCGCACGACGGAGATATTGGTTCGTGCGAGATTCACGTCGCAGGCGCATCGGGCGCGAACGGGGATGTCGTTCCCGCGAACGGCTTTCTCGACGTGTCAACGGCGAACGGAACATTCCGAATCACTTCGGAAGGATGGGTAACGTATCGGCCTGGAAATCACGACAGCATTCAGGATGATTCGTTGACGTATCTCCTCAGCCAGACGATTACAGAATCGTCCGGAAGCTCCCACGTCGTGAATGGCAATCACGCCACGATCATTATGGACGCCCGGCACCATGAACTGCTATACTGCGTTATCGATGCTGACGCTCCGTCAGAGGCACCGGGCCAAGACGACGAGGCGAAGGCCATCGACGCCTTTGTCGCCAAGGCGACAAAGATGAATTTCATTAAAAAGAAATTGAATGAAACGACCCATGAGTACGAGATAGTTACCGACGCGAAAGACTTCGGAAGCGGATCAAGCGTAGACATCTACGCGGCGACCGGGCGACTTGGTACCGAGGCCGATTCGACCATTGAGTTTCACACCCGTGCAGCATTCATCGTTGATCCAACGCACGGAACTGCGACCCGCACTAAAACGGATGGAAGCACCGAGAAAGGTCGGTGGACGATTGAAATTGATACGGCCGACCTCATTTCGGATGTTCATATCGCTCGCAACATCCACCGCAAAAAAGATGGAACGATTGTACACGTTCCGCCAAAACAACAGATGGAGACCGCGATCCACGAAGTCAAGCATTTCGCAAAAGATAGAGAAATACTGAAAGATCTCACCGGTAGGTTTAACGGAATGAAGAGTCTGTTCGACCGTCGTGTAAAGCGAAGGGATTGGACGGCGCAGAATTTAGACACGCAAGAAAAGATCGCGGAACGACTCGCCCACGAGATCAACTACTTTTTGAACGACCATTCTAGCACGGTCCCTCCCACTGGGAATGACAATTTGCCGCCGGGTTGGTTGACGAGTTGTCTTTCGGCTGAGGGGGACCGGCAACGGCTCCATCTCGACCATCAAGCCGAGAAGCGTCTCGACGTTGAAGATGACGGAAGAATATTCCCAACGCAAGAGACGTATCGAGACTCAATTTTTAAATACATGGACGCGAATAATACCAAGAGCAAAGACGAGATCGGTTTCGCCCTAGACGAAGCAGCGAAAGACTACCTCGTCCATCATCAGTACACCGGTCGCAACAAAGACGTCATTATCGATGGCTTTATCAAACAAATAAGTGACAAACGCGACGCGCAGGACGTGATCGCCAAAGAGTTTTTTAAGGCCGACGAATCATCACCGCCCGTGAATGACGCATTCGATGCGTATTTCGTCAAACGAAAATGAGCCGAGGGCATTTGTGAAATCCGGTCGGCTTAAATGGGGAAGGGCACTACGCCTCAATACATTCCGGAGAGGAAAACAATTTTTAGGTGGGTGACATGAAGAATCGTCGTTGGTATCAATTCAGTCTACGTTCGCTGCTGCTATTTGTCGCAGTCGTCGCGGTCTTGACGCACCGTATAACGCTGTGCTACCAGACCCGACATCAACTGGCGGCTGACATTGAGTTTTTTGAGCATGATATTCAGGACGTTTCTTATCGATCGTCGTGGTTGGCGGCCATTCCGTGTTTCCTTGACCAAGAATGTAATTTAACGAGACTAAAAATATCCTACGGAGAGGACAAAGAACAATTTCACCGGTACCTAATTCGGGCTGGAAAATGGAACGGCGTTCGGTGTTTCATTGCCGAACATAGTGAGCTAACAGACAACGATTTAACCGTTCTAAAACAATGGCCTTTTTTGCGTCACTTGAACATTTGCAATAACCGCGATGTCACCGGTCAATGTTTCAACGTTTTAGCGAATCCGAGCGAATTACGTTTTCTCAAAACGTGGTTATCGTCACCGCCAGAAGTATCCTCCCTTGCCATTGGACGCTGCGCGAATTTAGAAACATTGTGTGTTACTGTTGATTTGGCACCGCAGTTTTTTACACCGTTGGCTGGCAAACTGAATCGTTTAGTGTTTCTGGAGGCCGAAGGAGATTTCGATAACGACGTATGGAGGGTAATCGCGACCTTTCCGGCCCTGCGGCGGTTGGTGTTTTCTGCTCAGTTCTTGACCAACACAAACTTGCAAATACTTAGCAATTTGCAGTTGGAAGAATTGGATTTGTCAGGTGACATTGACTCGGATACGATTAAAGCGATCTCGAAAATATCCACCCTGAAGAAACTGAGGCTCACAAGAACGAAATTCAACGATGAGGACTTGGCCGGCTTCGCGGCCCACCCGAACTTAGAAGAACTGCAAATCGAAGGAAAAAACCTTACGTATGAGGCACTCGTTTGTCTGCGTGATCTACCGAAGCTACGGTGCCTATCCTTAACTCAAGCTTTCGGGGTCATTAAAGGAGTTGGGTTGAAGCCACTTTCGCTGTCCGCACTTGAGGACTTGAATTTGTCAAGTACGCGATTGACCGACGTTGCTCTGGAACAATTGGGCATTGAGGAATTGCCAAAACTAAATAGTTTGGCTCTGGATGGATGCCGAGTGGGCGATAAGAGTGTCGCGCACTTGAAAAAAGCCTCGTCGTTACGGGACCTGTATCTATTCGGGACTGACGCGACGGTCGGTT
>JAYUFG010000311.1:0-12549 GCA_043738845.1 Planctomycetaceae bacterium | reverse complement strand
CCCTCGCCGAAAATCTTACCCGGCTCTTTGGCGACGAGTGCCCGCACCATGTCGAGCACCTCACCGTCGACTTTCGACTTAATCTTCGCGAAAATCGTTTGTGCGAATGCTTCTTGGTCCGCCGAAAGCTCCGCCGTCTGCCGCGATTGCATTCCTGACTTCATGGCTCGATCTCCTGGAAAGGTGTGAAATCTCACCCCTTCTGCCCGCACCTGTGTAGTAGAGCAAATTTTGCACCTACTTTTGAGACGCTTATCCCGATTAGCCCTATTTGGACTTTGTCAAAGAACCGCTGTTGAGTCCGGAAGTACCATAGGCCCTTGTTCGCCTGAATCGGGCATAGGCGAACTTTCCTCAATATCCTCGTCAGGAATCGAACCTGATCCTCGACCTTCGCAGGGTCGTGTGCGAATCCGGCACACCCCGAGGACGCGAAAGGAAACGATGAATGATGAATGATGAACGCTGAATGCCGAAAATGAAATTGCGTTTCTGTATTCATCGTTCATCGTTCAGCATTCATCTAATGCCACGTTCCAGTACGCCTCGCTCAAAAACTTCGACCACGATTCGCACTGCACCGAATGCCGGGCACAAAACGGCTTCCAGTTCGGGCGAGTTGGCGTGCGGTGGAGCTTTATACCGACCCTGAGCCAGCGTGCGGTCGGCCTTCCGCTTATTGCACGCCACTCAGGCCAGCCCGCAGTTTTCCCAGTTCGTCAGTCCGTCCCGCTCGCCGCTACTCTCCAAATCGTGCGAACGGAAGGTTACCGGGAAGCGATGGAAGAACCGGTCCCGACAATGTTGGGCCACTCGCTGAAGGTCGTGCCAAGAACGGCAGTCGATCTGCCAGCGGACTGTCGGCCCTTTGGGTTTGGTTGGCCGCCGCAACGGGCAACGTGTTGCTGGCGACCAGTTCGCGTGGCATTTTCGCAAGGAGCAGGTTTTGACCGGCCGGGCGATCCAACGTGGCTCCCACGGCCTCATTGACCGGTTGCCCAGCTTTTTCGCCGCCCAGCGATTGTCGCAAGGTCGCGGCGTGTGACGGGTTTTGAGAAATCAAGGTGTCGATGCCCTGTTCCGTGCCAGCAATCTTGCCGTCCAGATCGTGTAATAAATCGTTGCCCAATTGTCGCAGCGTCAACTGAGCGGGACTGCCGTAGCGAACCGAAATGCCTCGTTCGAGGATGAAATGAACCAGTTCGGCAACCGTTCCGCCAGCGAAATACTGTCCGGCGACCTGCTGCCGCAATTTTTCGGCTTGTTCCGGATTCTTCAGCTTGCTGAACAGCCCCTCCGCCCGTTTGAGATACGCCTTCGCCGCGAGGCGATCCAGCGGCTCTCCCAAATTGATCGCGTCACTGGCGGCGGCGTTCCAATTTTCAAGTGCGGCTGTCAGTCGTCGATAGTCCTGTCCCGCCAGTTTTTCGCCTGAACGTAGCTTTTCGACGGCCATCGTCCAAGACGCTTCGACATGCTGCTTACCGACGGCGACCGGATCGCCCGAGATCTGTCCCAACAGCAAGATCGGTGGATCGGCCAAAGTGGCATCCGACTTGAGCATCGTCGCGGATAGGCTTCCGGCGTCAGCGGAGAAGTTTTTTGTATCGAAAGAGGGAACACTGGATTGCAGGAGATGCACCATTTGCGTCGTTTGTTCGCAGCGATAAAGGGTGTCCTTGAATTTCGCTCGGCTGTTGGGCGAGCCGTCGCCGTTGATAAAGGCGAGCAATTGCGTCCGTTGATCGATCATTCGGTCTTTTTGGGCCCGCAGCGTCCGCAGGTCTTTCACCTGGGCAAAGATCAGTGACCTAAATGAATCGAGTTCGAGCTTTTGCCATTGATTACCTTGATTGTAACGTTGATTAGCCAAAGCCTCTCGAGTGTTCAAAATGGTCTTGCGTTCATTCTCCAAACAAAGTCCCTTCAATTGCTCCGCACCGACCTCGCCGTTTTCCGAAACGTTCGGCTGGGCATTGCCCGACAATCCATTACCGACGAGACCAGTGCCCTGGTCCACGACCGGTCCCATCTGAGATATGGCAGATAACGCGGCGGCGGACGACGCACTTCCGACCGAACCTCCGTCGGCGGCAATCGCCGTGACCGTGACCGTAACCAAACACCAAGCAAAACAAATCAAAATGGTGGAAAACACGTAATTGCGTCGCATGGGATTACCTTTTCGAGGTCAAAAGTCGTTGAAATGGTGGGCTTCAATAGGTCAATGGGATTTTGACGCACCAACCCGACAATACTGCGTCCAGCAATCGCAAATCATTCTTCTCACCGTCCATCGTTAGATACGGAAGTAAACCGACAGGCATTAAGAGTTGAACCGTAACCGCTGAGAGATGCGAGAAGTGACAGTGCTGCCACTACTGCGAGATTCAGCGGTGTTTGCGCGCTGTGCGGACACCAAACCCAATGCCACCAAGATCCGTTGAACGGGAACGCACGTCGGAACGATTGATATTTCCGCAGCTATCGGGGCGATTGAGCGAGTGCAGGCGGCGCGGCCGGGTTCATTTTCAATCCCGTGATCTTGAACGCGAACGCAAATTTGCACGGCTGATTGGCCGGCATTTTGACCTTCAGACCGTCGGCGTCTTGCGTGAATTCAAGTTTGCCTGCATGACCCAGCAGCGTAACGCTTTCGATTTTACCTTCCGGAGCCTTGCCAGTGGCTAGCGAAGTTATGACCGCCTGCTCGCCGGGCCAAGTCATCGCAATCGCATATAGTCCGTCGCCCTTCACCGTGAAACGATAACTATTTCTGCCCGACCCTTCGCTCGATTTAGTCCAAGCATGGGTGCCATAGATCGCGTCACCGTTTACTTCGAGCCACTGTCCCGTCTCGACGAGCGTTTGTTTTTGATCGTCGGGAATTGTGCCGTCGGCCTTCGGCGAAAGATTCAGCAACAGATTTCCGTTCTTGCTGACGAGATCAACGAGCTTGGAAATGATCGTGCCCTCTCCGGCGACCTTCATGTCGTTGGTATAACCCCAGGTGCTGCCGATTGGCTCGTCAGTTTGCCATGCGCCGGGAAGAATCTCCTTCGGAGATCGGCCAATTTTTTCAAAATCCAAAATACTTCCCGCCAAGTAGGCATGATCTTTCGTGCTAATCGAAACATCTTTCTTCCACTCGCGTGCGCGATTGTAGTCATAGGCGGCCACCTTTAGCTTGAGTGGATCGTAAGCCCGGTGGTTGACACCATTGTCGAACCAGAGCATATCGACTTGATACTTGTCGATCAGTTCCAAATTTTTCGCGACCCACAATTCCAGAAACTTCTGAAGCCGTTCGTCGTTGTGCTGCGTCCAGTAAAAATCCTGCGTTTGCGGGTCGTCCAGATCGCTCTTCAATCCCGACCGGGGCTGGATGAACGTGTAGTGCTCGATGCTGTGGTTTGAGACGCCGAACTTCAACCCCTGCTTGCGGACGGCTGTGCCGAGTTGACCAATCAGGTCGCGCTTCGGCCCCATTTTGACCGCGTTCCAAGGACTGACGTCACTATCCCATAGCGAGAACCAGTCATGATGTTCGGCCGTCGGGATGACATATTTCGCACCCGACTTTTTAAACAGTTCCGCCCACTCATCGGCGTTGAACTTTTCACAGGTGAACTGAGGGATGAAGTCTTTATAGCCGAATTTGACTTGTGGGCCGAAATGTTCAGAGTGCCAATCGATATACGCGGCGTACATGTGCTTCTCGTACCACTCATTGTGATAGGCTGGGACCGAATACACCCCCCAGTGCATGAACACGCCAAACTTGCCGTCTACAAACCATTGCGGCACTTGGTAATTTTTGCGAACCGATTCCCACGTCGGTTCAAATGGGCCTTCCGCAATCGGTGTTTTCGCAGCGGCGGCAGCGGCCACGATCTCGCGAGTCACGGCGGGCCCCATACCAAATTGTGCTTCACCCCGTGGCTGCGCATTGGCCGTCACCGAAGCAAGCAACATCGCAACGGTGAGCAATGTCGCGTTGACCCACACGAAACGAATCCTTGGCAATGTACTTTTGAACATTATGTTCCGACTCCGGTGGTTTATTTCTGTTGTCGCAAAGTATCCTTATGGGATATGATAACCCACCTCGCGAACCGCCGCGATAGTCTTCCAATCGGGCGGGCTGCAACTTTGTAGAGAACCTATTTTGTCCGACTGTGGAACATCCGCCCCTATTACATCTAACTGTGGGAACAATGTGAACCCTCGCATCCTTGGTATTGATCCAGGTCTCAACATCACCGGTTACGGAGTGCTGGAGTTCGCACCGACGGGGGTAAAATTATGCGAGGCGGGCGTCATTCGCGGTAAAACGAAAGGCTCACTCTCCGCCCGGCTAAAAGAGATTCACGACGGTGTGACCGAGGTCATCGCCGCACTGCAACCGACCGCAATGGCCATTGAACAGTTGTATAGCCATTACGCCCGACCGCGAACCGCAATCCTGATGGGTCACGCGCGGGGCGTGATCTGCCTGGCGGCGGCACAGGCGGACCTGCCCCTTTCGCACTACAGCGCAACGCAAATTAAAAAACTTCTGACGGGCAACGGTCACGCGCCCAAATCGCAAATGCAACAGGCGATCCAGCGGGAACTGAAATTGTCGCAAGTCCCAGAACCGCCCGATGTGGCAGACGCCCTGGCGGTCGCACTTTGCCACTATTACTTGCAACGGACGCGGATGAGTTCACAATAGGTGCAAATCATCAGTATGCAGTTGTTTGCTTGTGGCGAGTTCAATTTTCACTTTTGCGGGTTCGTAAATGAAGTTAATTGCGATGGGTCGGCAGGGTCCGCTGTGCGAACCAATGTTACGCGACACCTGCATGGCGTACGTAAAAAAGGGAGATAACTCGCTAATTTTGGTCCTCACAGCCGACCCAACAATTCAAGACCAACACTACGAAATGTCGAGTTCCGGCCAATCAGTTTTCCTGCACAACCCAGTTTGACATTTCCGGCGCATTTTGCCTAATCCTCCACGAATTATCCGACGATAAAAAGAACGCGATGGACACTGCCATAAACAATCCGTTATGTTGTCGCCCATCAAACAATGAACGATGATGTGTCGGATGGACTTTTCGTGACCGTTGGCAAATAAACGGTTGTCGAGACAGCCGTCAACGAATGGCAAGGAAGCCAACCGTTTACGACGCGATCTAAAATAACTTGGAATCCCACGAGGCTCACGGATGAGCGGAGTTCTTTTGACGTCACTTTTGGGCGCGGCCGCACCGCGCATTCTTAATCCCGCCGCGCCCCCACGTCCGACCGATGCGGAACGACTGGAAGAGTTGGCGTTTCAATATGGTCGTTCGTATGATTCGTATCTTGTCACAGAACCCGGGCGACATGTATTTTGGTCCCACGACCGACGGGGCGCGATTGTTTATTTACAGTCGGGCAAGTATCTCAACGTGGGTGGCGGGATTCTCGCCCCCGACGAACAAAAGGCCGCGTTATTACGCGAGTTTGCCCAATTCGCAGCGCAGGAGAAATGGATCGTTTCGTTCTATAACATTGGCGAACATGACCTCTCCTTGTTTCAAGATGCTCAATTTCAGGTAACGAAGTGGGGCGAGGACGCCGTCATCGACTTGGCCGAGTTAACTTGGAGCGGAAAACCGTTTGAGTGGGTTCGCCGTCAATCAAACTTTTGTCGGCGCCAGGGATTGAAATGGTCAGAGGTTCTTCCCGAAGAAACTTTCCCTGCCGCATGGGACGCGATCATGGACGAGTTGGAGGAAATCTCTAACGCCCGTTTGGCCGCCAAGCCCCAGGCGATTGAAACGGGTTTCCTCGATGGTCGTTTTGACCGCCAGCAAATTGATCGGAAGCGAATTTTTATCGCCCGCTCGCCCGCTCGGATTGAAGGGTTCTTGATTTGCAATCCATGTCTCAACGGCACGGAATGGGCATTGGAAATGTATCGCCAACGACCCGACGGCACCCGCGGCACGATCACGTTTCTCATGCACCAAACGCTCGAACAATTTCGGCGAGAGGGGTTGCCCCGCGCGTCGCTCTGTTTGGTTCCGGCTTTACGTTGTGAAGAACGATTGCCCGGCGACAGCCGTTGGATACGCTGGAGTTTAAAAGCGAGCCGGTACTTCAATTTTATCTATGACGTGGCGGGCTTGTATCATTTTAAGAGCCGCTTTCGCCCCCGCTTTGAGCCGCGTTATATTTGCGTTTTCCCGAAGGCGACCCTCGGCTCGATGCGAGCGTTTACGCGGATTTCTGGTGCGCTCGATCTTTCGCCGGGCAAAGTTCTGGCCTGCGTCTGGGACCATCTCAAAAAATGGTCCCGCCGCGCGACACTCGCGACGCCGCACGGCGAACAACACCCCGACCACAGCACTTGTTAAGGGTACGATCATAAATTATTGTCGTCTTTCGTCCCGCAAAAGGACATTTTTTTGCCGTCGTTACGGACGACAATGGGACAGTTATTTATGTGCCGGTCCTAAGAGTTTCGTAATCGGTGGTGCGTGAATAGTTTGCCACCCAGTCGTCTATCGGCTGTGTCGAGAGAAACGGCGGCGTGACGTTTAACCAAGAACGTCCGCAAAAGCTTCTTGTAGGCACTTGAGTCCGGCTTGGCCATGTTCGCCATCGACGACGACGTTCACCCGGACTTCGCTCGTGTTGATCATATCGACGTTGATCCCCGCTTGTGACAAGGATTGAAACATGCGGATCGCAACGCCGGTGTGACTGCGCATTCCAATGCCGGAAACGGAAAGTTTCGCGACCTGTTTGCAAGGAGTAACTGGCCCGCAACCGAGCCGCTTAGCCAGTGTTTCGGCAAGCGCGACGCTCTTGTTGAGAGACGCCCTGGGGACGGTGAAGCTGAGGCTGGCCTGACCGTTGTGGCTGATACTTTGCACGATCATATCGACGAAGACACCGCCGCCCGCGATTTCTTCAAAAACCTGCGCTGCGAGTCCCGGCTGGTCGGGAAGCGACGAGATCGTCACGCTCGCTTGGCCGTCGTCGAGTAGAAGATCGTCGATGGTTAGACCTTCCATGTGTTGCAACCGGGCGACGACCTCGACGGCATTGCTGGCCTGCGAAGCCGTGAACGGTGGCGTCGAGCCGCCGGTCGGGTCTTTTTCCAGACCGAACGCTTTGTGAACCGTGCGAAGAGCCAATTGTCCTTGATCGCGAGCAACGAGAGCGGAAATTTTAATTTCGCTCGTGGTGATCATCAGAATGTTGACGCCCGCGTCGGCGAGGGCGCGAAACATTTTTTGGGCGACGCCCGTCTGTTTGGCCATGCCGAGTCCGACCACAGAGACCTTGGCGACTTGGTCATCACTTGTGACACGATTGGCACCCAGTTCAGCGGCGGCCTCGGCGACGGCTTCGAGCGTTGTGGCCAGTTCGTCCCGAATGACGGTGAAGGAAATGTCGGCCTTGCCACTGCTGCCGACGTTTTGCACGATCATATCGACCGCGATGTTCTTAGCGGCGATCTTGGAAAAAATCGCCAAACTCGCACCGGGCCGGTCGGGAACGCCGTCAATCGTTACGCGGGCTTCGTTTTTTTCGAGAGCCGCGCCGCCGACCGGTTGATCGAGGGCCTCCGGTTGAGAGACGATCATCGTGCCCCGGCGGTCGCTGAAGCTGCTGCGAACGTGGATCGGGACGGAAAACTTCTTGGCGAATTCAATCGACCGATTGTGCATGACGCCCGCCCCGAGACTGGCCAGTTCGAGCATTTCGTCGTAGCTGATTTGCTTGACGCGACGGGCTTCTGGCAAGAGGCGAGGATCGGTCGTGTAGACGCCATCGACATCGGTGTAAATTTCGCACGAGTCGGCACCGAGCACCGCAGCGAGCGCGACGGCGGTCGTGTCGCTGCCGCCGCGACCGAGCGTTGTGATGTTATAGTTCTCGTCGATGCCTTGAAAACCAGCCGCAATGACGATGTTCCCTTCGTTGAGCAACTGACGAACTCGCTCGGTAGAGATCGAGCGAATGCGGGCTTTCGTATGCGTGCTGTCGGTACGAATTCCGATTTGGGCACCGGTGAGACTGATCGCCTTATTCCCTAGGGCGTGAATCGCCATCGCCATGAGAGAGACACTGACTTGCTCACCGGTCGAAAGGAGCATGTCCATCTCACGCGCCGGCGGGCGGTCATTGATCTGATGAGCGAGGTCGATCAGCTTGTCGGTGTCGTGACCCATCGCGCTAACGACCATCACGACTTGATTGCCCTCTTGCTGGGTGCGAATCGCTTTACGGGCAGCGGCCAGAACCTTTTGCGGATCGGCGACGCTGGTGCCACCGAATTTTTGAACGATGAGAGGCATGGGGGAAAATGATGAATGAGGAAGGATGAACGATGAATAGGAGGGAGGAACCGAGAAATCTTACATAAAGCCGCGACCGTTGGTCGCGGAGCGGCGAGTTGGGGGGAAACAGTGAGCAAGGATAGTTTATTGTAATTGAAGGTCGTGGCAGATTCGCTATTTTTTCAGGAAGAATTGCATGAGTTTATAGCCGTCATCAAAGGATAATTGAGAGGCGGCGGCCGTCGATTCGTCGTAGGTGTTGTTGGCGTCGGGAGAAATTCCGCTGCCCGCGATGATGAACGGGACGAGACCGTGACTGTGGGTTTTCGTCCGCAGAGGTGTGGGGTGGTCGGGCGAAATGAGGAGCCGGAAATCGCCCCGAGTTTTTAGTGCCGAGAAAATCGGTCCGACGATATGCTGGTCGATTTCTTCCAAGGCTTTGATCTTCGCCGCGACGTTCCCTTCATGGGAAGCTTCGTCGGTGGCTTCAACATGAACGCAAACAATGTCCTGCTCGTTCAGGGCGTTGATCGCATACTGACCCTTCGCGGCGTAGTCCGTGTCGAGATAACCCGTCGCTCCGGGAACTTCGATCCTTTGCCAACCGATCAACGCGGCCAGTCCACGCAACAAATCGACGGCAGTAATCATTGCACCTTTTTTCACGCCATACGATTTCGCGAAGGATTTGAGTGACGGCGTGCGGCCGATTCCCCACAGCCAGATGTTGGTCGCAGGAAGTTTCCCTTGCTTGATGCGAGCCAAGTTCACCGGATGTTCGGCGAACAGCGAGACACTATCGGCCATGAGTTGATTGAGCAGGCTGCTCCCGGGTCCACGAGGAAAATCGTTTAACACCGATTGATCGGTCAAGTCGTGCGGTGGTGTTGCCCGAGTGTCGATGGAAAACGGAGCGGGCAGGCCGGTCCCGCGATAAACGAGCAGGTTGCGATAACTGACGCCGGGATAAAACTGCAATCGCTCGTTGCCGAGTTTTTCTTGAGCGGAGATGAGCAACGCTTTCGCTTCTTCGGTCGAGATGTGATCGGCGGTGAAGTCCTTCATCGTTTGGTCTTGAACTGTGACTAAATTGCAGCGAATGGCCCAATCGTCGGGGCCGAGTTCGATCCCTTGTGCCGCAGCTTCGAGCGGTGCCCGACCGGTGAAATGTTCAAGCGGGTTGTAGCCCAATAGGCTAAGATTTGCGACGTCAGAACCGGGGGGCAGCGACGGTGGAACGTGATTCGCACGGCCGACAACGCCGGCAGTTGCAACGGCGTTCATGTTTGGAATGTTGGCGGCTTGGAGGGGCGATTTTCCACCGAGCGACGCTTGTGGCTCGTCCGCACAGCCGTCGGGAATGATGATGACGTATTTCATGAAGTAGTTTGATAATTTGTGAGCAAAATGAATTATTCCGAACTGGTCGGCGCAAGTCGCAGGGGTTGGGCGAAATTGCGGGTCACACCGGGGGCTAACGCCCTCCGGCTCGCCGGGTTCGGAAAATGAAGACTTCGGTTGGTTTTGATTTATCGTTTCGGGAAGATCGTCTCGACATTGCCCCGCAGGATTTGATGACCGAACGCGATGGCTCGTTGTTCGCTCCAGTTGCGGTCGATCACATATCCCTCGGCAAGTACCTTGGCCAGGATGCGTTTGAACATCGCGAATTTTGGCAAGGCGAACTCGAGTTTGTACATGTCGCTGTAGTAGGCGATTTGTTTTGTCTGCGGAACGGCTTCAAGTCGCGCACTCAGGTCGTGTTCGATGAACGTCGGCGTGTTCGAGTACCACCAATGTCCGTTCGTGACGACGTTCGGAAAAATCCAAGCATAACTGGCCAGTTCTTGATTCGTGACGCTCGCCAAGACTGAGATCGGAAACGTAACTTGCGGAAAGGCGTTGAACAGTTCGCGATATTGAATGAGCGAGACGCGGCTGTCATATAGGTCTTGTCCCTGATAAACGCCCGCCGGATAGACGGCCCGATTGACGCCGATCATCAAGTCAAACGGCAGTTTGAACTCGGCACAATACTCGGCCAACGTCCAAAACACAAAGTGCGACAAATCGCGATGATGTTGCAAACCGAGGGCGGGGCCAAGTTTGACGACCGCCTGCACGGCCGCGTCGGCGGTGAACGAATCGACCTTCGACGGGGCAAAGTCGGGGGGCAACGAGATCGCACACGCGCGACAGTTGTTCGCCACAAAATGCTCGAACAACTTACCAATCGCTTTTCGCAACGACGGGGCATCGTGAACAGGAATTCCACTGGCCTTGTGCAGGCGTTCCGCCACGGCCGGTTTGGCATAATGAAAGACCAAGTCATCGGTCCGCAAACAAGGAATGTACACGTTCGTATCGAAACCAGCGAGCGGGTCGTCGAAATCGTTGGTGAGAAAAACGGCCTCGATCTTGCTCCGCTGGAGAACTTCTTCCGGCCAGGACTTCTCGGCCATTTTTTTCGCCGAGAGATCGTAGACAGCCTCCCAGTTCGCGGCGGTCAAACGATCGTCCTTAAAACCGAAAAATGCTTGCAGGATTTCGATCAACCAACTGTATTGAATCGTGTTTTCAATCGGGCCGAGCTTCTCGACCAAGCGGCCGACCTTTTCCTTCGGCGAAATTCCTGGCTCTTCAACCCGAGCCTTCGACATCCCGGCCGAATGGGCCAATTCTGTGTAATAGTGATAACCCAAAATGTCGGCCAGCGTTTGCGCTCCCGGATTCAGGGCATTGATATGGGTGTGCGGATCAATCAGGACCAACGAGTCGAGTTCGGCAAACAAGCGTTGACGTAATTCAAGCGACATAAGATACGAGGGAATGGTGAAATGGAAGTTTGCAAATGGCGAACAAATCGCCGAAAAACCAAACCAACAGACTACCAAATCACGGGTCGAAAATCGAGGCGTTGGAATGGGCACAAAACACCGAGAATCGCCATTTCGACGAACACGCCGCTCGCAAATCTGCGGCGTGTATCCATCGGCCGTGTTCCCCGTCGTTGCTCAAACATGCCCAAGGGCATACGATTACTTGGCGGACCTGACTAGGTTGACGTTCCAGTGTTCCAGGCTTCAATCCCCAATCTAACCTCCGGATACCTTACATGGCTCGCATTCTCATGTGTCCGCCGGAGTTCTATGGAATCGAATATGAGATCAATCCCTGGATGAGCCGACAACGGCCCAGTGATCGGGCAGTCGCCCAGCAGCAATGGGAAAACCTGCGGAACATTCTCTCGAACGCGGGAGCAGAAATTCATTTGCAGCCAGCGATTTCGGGCTTGCCTGACTTGGTCTTTACCGCCAACGCCGCGCTCATTTTTCGTGGGCAAGCGATTCTCGCTCGGTTCAAGCATGAGCAGCGACAAGGCGAAACACCGCACGACGAAACGTGGTTTCGCTCAGCCGGGTTTCAAACGCAACATCCGCCAGCGGGCGTTTTTTTTGAAGGTGCGGGCGACGCGCTGTTCTGTGGCGAGACACTCTTCGCCGGGTATCGAATGCGGAGCGACGCACGGGGCCATCAACAAATCGGCGAGTTGCTTGGCGTGCGGGTCATTCCGCTGGAGTTGGTCAACGATTATTACTATCACCTCGACACCTGTTTCTGTCCCCTCGCGCCCGACGTGGCGATTTATTTTCCAGATGCGTTTGACGAATATGGCCGCCAGGCACTTGCCGCCCAGGTTCGAGAATTGATCCCAGTAACGGAGAACGAGGCCCGCCGCTTTGCCTGCAATGCGGTCGTTGTCGGTCGAACGGTGGTCACAAACAGTGGCTGTCCAGAGTTGCATCGCACATTGGCCAAACGCGATTTTCGACCGGTCGAAACGCCACTCGACGAGTTCGTTAAATCGGGCGGCAGCGCGAAATGTTTGACTTTACGAATCGACGGCGAAGAAGCCGCCAGTTGGAAGTACGGCTCCTCCTGAATTGTTGCTGGGCAAGGGATGGCACAAAAATAACTGTCACAACTACTGAAAATACAGGAAACGGATTGGACCAAATTCGCGGGTCGATCCTGCTTGAAACCTCTCCTCATTCCTTCACGCACTTTGTTCCTTTGCGGTGGCTATACTTTACCGCGAAGCGGCTGTGTAGGTTGTCCAGGATTGAGCCTGATTAAATCAGGCGGGGTTGCATTTCCAGGAGGTGTTGTTTTTGAGCATCGTGTTGAGGATGACGAGTAGTTTTCGGAGGCAGGCGATGTG
>JAYUFG010000310.1:0-4727 GCA_043738845.1 Planctomycetaceae bacterium | reverse complement strand
GTGTCGTAAATTCGCACATCGGGATTTCGTGAAACTTCATCGCTCTCCACCAACCGAGCAACCACGGCGAGCGTTTTTTCTTGGATCGAGATCGTGGGCATGGGTCAACATCCGGAACTGGCGGGTTGCCGCGATGAATAATGGGGCGGGTTTGAGTATATCCTCCGGAGGAAGGGCACCGCAACCGTTTTCCCCTACAAAGCCGCGATTCTTGGCAATCTCTGCGAGTCGAACTGTCGAAGGATCGGTTTCGCGTAGCATAACAGCCAGCTCGCCGCGTGGACGCGGTGGTTAAGTGGAAACGGCGCAAACTTGGCAGAGTTTGCCGACGCTATCACGAAATACGATTTTTTCTTGTACACCCATTGTGCCGATTTTGTCGATGAAGGATTGCAAGTCCCACCCTGCGCGAATCGTTCACTTGGAAACGCCCACTTGGAAACAATCGGGCCGTTCCCTCCTGTTTCGTGCCCTGCAAAATCCCACCCCGCAAATCCCCTCCCCTTTGTCCGCCGGAGAAATGGAATGCTCCGACTTGCCCTGCGACAGCCTTGGCTGTGGATGCTGACCCTCGCGCTGATTTTCAGTGGCAGTGGTTGCACAAGCTGCACCGATTACTTCCGCAACGGATGCAAGGTTGGCCCCAACTATTGCGTCCCCTGCGCGACCGCTGCACCTCATTGGATCGACTCGGCCGATGCCCGCGTGCGAGAGCAAACTGAAGACATCTCGCATTGGTGGACCGCCTTCAACGATCCGACTCTCAATCGACTTGTCACTGAAGCTTACGAACAAAACCTCACGTTGCGACAGGCTGGCTTTCGCATTCTCGAAGCCCGCGCGACGTATGGAATTGCCGTCGGCAATATCCTGCCGCAGTCGCAATTTGCCGCTGGCAGTTATCGACGCTCGACCGTTGGCCCAAAATCGTTTGAAACGTGGGGTCAAAGTTTCAGTCTCTCGTGGGAACTTGATTTTTGGGGACGCTTTCGCCGGGCTGCCGAAGCGGCCGATGATCTGCTCGAAGCCTCGGTCGCCAGTTACGACGATGTTCTCGTGACGCTCATTAGCGACGTCGCCACGAACTATGTCCAAATCCGCACCGATCAAGAACGGATCAAACTGCTCAAAGAAAATGTCGAAATTCAAAAACTGGTTTTGGAAGTCGGCAAGCGACGTCTCAAAGCGGGTGCCATCGGCGAACTTGACATCGAGCAAGCGAATAGCATTCTCAAACAAACTTTGGCCGCCATTCCGGCCGTCGAAATTGACCAGCGTCTCGCGAACAATCGGCTCTGCATCCTGCTGGGAATGCCACCAGAAAAACTCGATGCGAAATTGGGTCTGGCAAAAATTCCAACCGCCGCAAATGATGTCGCGGTCGGAATTCCGTATGACTTGCTCCGCCGTCGGCCCGACGTTCGCCGCGCCGAACGTGACGCCGCCGCGCAGGCCGAAGCGATTGGCATCGCCCAAGCTCAATACTATCCCGCCTTTTCCATCACCGGCACGCTTGGTTGGCAAGCGAGTAGCCTCACCCGGTTGTACACGAGTGACTCGTTCACGGGCAGTGTTGGCCCGCAATTTCATTGGGACATCCTCAACTATTGTCGCATTCGTAACAATGTCCGCCTGCAAGACGCGAAATTTCAAGAGCTAGCCTTGGCCTATGAACAGACCGTTCTAGTCGCGAATGGTGAAGCGGAAAATGGTCTGATCGTGTTTTTGAAATCGCAAGAGCGAACGGCAAACTTGGCGGAAAGTGTCAAGTCGGGCCGCACCGCTCGCGACATCGCGTTGACGTTGTACGAACGGGGCGAAAAAGGATTTGACTACAATCGCTATGCGACCATCGAACAAAATTTAATTTCGCAACAAGATCAACTGGCCCAATCGCAAGGTCAAATCGCACTTGGTCTAATTCAGGTTTACAAAGCCCTCGGCGGCGGTTGGGAAATTCGCTGCGAGTCGGGTCCGTCACCCACGTCGGCCTCACCGTTTTCGCCACTGCCCAACGACTCGGCCAGTCCTCTGCCCGGCACCGAGTCGAAGCCGCCGGAAAAGAAACCCGAGGAAATTGCCCCGCCGAAAATCGATCTTCCGCAGGCCACACCCGCGACGCAAATCCGGTTTGTCATGCCCTCGTCGTAGCGTACGCACATTCGTAGGGTACGTACCTGTGCGTACCAAGGGTTGAACAAAAGCACCAAGGCAAGAATCGCGAAATCCGAAGTACGAAATCCGAAACAATTTCAAAATAGGAAATGTTAAATCGGAAACGAAACTATCCCGCTGGTTTGCAAGTTGCTCTGTCGTGGTTATGAATTTCATCCTTTTCCAACTTTCGGATTTGTTTCGGAATTCGTGCTTTTTGCATTCTACCCGCTATTATCGACCCGCTCGATGAATCGCAAATACCGATAGGGTGGCAAATGCGTATCGGCCGGAATCGCGTGAGCATGATCGCCGTCGCTTGAAATTTCATGATGATGGCCCGGGTCGTCCACCGCGTGTGACAATGTCGTGTCATAACCGCAACCGCCAGCGGCCCCATCTCGCTCGGTGGAGGTGCAGACGGTGTTCGCTCCCGTAATCGAGATCGGTTCCGACACGGGTGCTTCGGCCGTGCCCCCCTCCAAAGTCACTTCGTGATTGTGCGGCCGATGTTGCGATTGGGTTGGACCTACGCCGGAGTTGGGATCATAGACGCGAATCTCTGTCGTTGCGTCGGCCGTGTTGCCGCTGTGATTGTGCCCACCCGCCGCACCGGTTAGTCCGCCGTGGTCGTGCGTTTCGTTGCCGCCGGTCGTGCCGACTTTTCCATCCGAGCAGGAATGCCGCGCGAACTTGTCCTCCATATTCCACGAGACGCCGTTGAGGTGCTTGCTCTCGTTCCCGCCCCCCATGCACGCCCAGCCTGGCCGCACCTGGGCCGACGTCCCGGTGAACATTTTCACCGTCCCAATTGGGTCATCCATATATGACGAGACGCAAACCGGCGTTCCATTCGCCGCCAACGCAAACGCAATGACGTCGCCCGCCACGAGATTCGGGTCGCCCTTGGCACTGTTCGGCAAGTAGACCACGAGATTTTCGCCGTGCGGATTGGTTCCGTTCGAGTCGTCGCATTCTTGCACGCTCACTCGGGCATGTCCCCCCTGGCTCGGATAGATTCCGCCGGTGTACGTCCAGTTGGCCGCGCAAACACCCCAGCGAACTTGTGGCTCGGCGGAAGAAGTTGCACTCTGTGGAATCGCATACCACCGCCGCGATTGATTGTGCAAGAACAGCACGACCGGCGTTCCCGACTCGATCCCCTGACCAAGCCAATCATACACCGTCAGCGTGCGATCCGCCGTTTCATATTCGTCACTTTCGTCGTCATGTTTCCAGACGGCGACCGGGCCAGAAGCAACCTGTTCCGGATGGGTCGGGTCGGCGGCGTCGATCTTGGCCGAAGTCTTGCCCAGGTGAAAGAGCACGCCGGGAATCGGAATCCTTTGGCCCGCCCCGGCATGAAAATAAGCCAGATGTCGCTCGCCTTTCAGATACAAACCCCGTTGTGGGTCGGCCGTGTATTGCAAAGCCGGGCCAGGCACGAACAAGTCGGGCGGATGATCGTCCGGGTTATACAACAGTTGCTGCACGACTTGATCTTTGTCATTCGCGGCAAACGTCTCGCCGATCTCGACGAAATCAAATTGTGGCAATTCTCGCGACAATCCAACGGTGACGTTGCCACCCTGTTGGGATACTCGGACGGGACTGGCGGCGGAGATGCCCTGAATTCGCTTAGCCCCGTCGTCCACGACGGGGAATTGCCGCGTGGACGCGGCGGCTAAGCATTGGGCCGAAACGGTTAAATAGTCATTCATAGGGATGTTCGAAGTTGAATGTTGATTGTTGAATGTTCACTGTTTCCCGCCCGGCTCCGGTCGCTGACGCTCCCGGCTCGCCATTTATCCGAGCGACAATAGTCCGTTCAGTGCGGCTTCCACATACGGCGTTTGTCCGCCGCCGTCCTCGATCACTTGCCACCCGGCGTCTTGTTTGAACGCATAGTTCCAACCCGGCTCTTTGACTTTGAAATGCAGATCGACTTGCCACAGACCGGTGTCGATGACTTGGAAATCGTGTCGCACTTTCGCACCGAGAAAGAGGACCGTTCCCCGGGCGTTGCCGAGGAAATCGTCGCTGTTGATTTTTCCCCGCAGTGAACGAATCACACTCCACGGCGGCAGTGGTACGCGCGTCCAGCGGAGATGCAAATCTTCGCACGGGACGAGCAGTCCCGGCGCGACATCGTCGGCAAGCTTTTGCTGCGGTGCGTTTCGCCACCGCCAATTGCGGCCCGGCACCGCGACATATTCCGCCGCCAAGTCGCTGAGGATTTCCAAATACGTTCCGTTCGGAACACTTGGCCCGCGAACATCACTGGCGGGCAACCGTTCATATCCGACCGTCACCTGGGCAAAGGGAAAGCGATTCGTTGCACCTGCGAGCGAAGAGATCGTTTGCACACTCGGCCGATCGGCGGGAAACGGCTCGACCTGAATTTTGCGTGCGACGAGCGAAGTGTCATTGGGAAAAGCGGCAGGCGGCGTGTAGTGCCAAGCTCCGCCGGAAAAGAGGTGGGCACCATAAAGCTCGCCAACAAACGTTGGCCAATCATCCCAGGCGATGAGAAACATCCGCCGGGCGGACAAGCGTCCCTCTTCGACGATGAT
>JAYUFG010000309.1:0-4728 GCA_043738845.1 Planctomycetaceae bacterium | reverse complement strand
TACGGATTTCCAATACATGATTCGACTCGCCTTCCGGGTCAGAGTTTGCAGAACGATTCGTTACTTGATAAACCCCATTAAACCGGCCACGGCCGACGCGGTGCCGATACAACCCACAATGACCCCGAGGACACACATCGCGCGAGCGACTCGCGGCTTGTCCGTGCCAATTATACTGGCCCATGATTGCAACTTCCCATCTGACGCAAAGACGCCGATCAGCGAAAATATCGCAATTGCGGCTGAGAAAATCAAAATTGTGATGCTCGTTTCGACGGGCATGTCGAATTTGGCGAAAAGAAACAGATTGAATACGGAATTCGACGTCACGACGGGGCTCCTTCTGGGGTAGAATTTACTTGTTAATCTTAATAGCAATCACAAAAACAGTGAGCAGGACGCCGATAATTCCCCAGGCAATCCCGAAAAAGGCACGACCCTTTCCCACGTATTGCGGTTTTTTCTTAATACTGCGAAGGGCCAGAATTCCTAACGTCAGAGGAATCGGAAACAGAAACGGTAGAAATAGAATCGGCACAGCGGATAAATATGCCGCGTAGGCCAAGGGCGCAATTCGCTTTTCCGTATCCGGCAATTGCGGTGAATGCGTTTGCAAATGTGGAGTCGGTGGAGATGTCATGATTGGGTTCCGATCGAGAAGTGCCTGACCAGGAGAATGCCGTCAGGCGGAAAGTGCAATAAACTGCACCAAAATGAAACTGTAGCGTCGTAGCCCTGCCTGCATTTTCTTACGGATTCCAAAATCGCTGTCCATATCGGGCCGCCAATCGCATTTTCCGCAACATGGCAAAATACTGGGCACGCTCCTGCACCGTCGGAATGCGGCCCGAGTCCGGCGTCCAGATTTCCCATTCTAACTGGGCGACCCCAGGAATTCCATTGTTGCCAAGATTGTATCCCGAATTCAATTGTTCGCGCGCCGTTGTCATGGTTTGTTGGTTTTGCCAACTCATTTGCTGTGATTGGCTCATCATTCGCTGGTTATCCAAATTGGACTGGACGGCTTGCATCATGGCGTAATTCGGACCTTGCGCTTTGGCCGTAGAGGCCAAACAGCCGAGTCCAATGGTCAGAAATCCAGCCAAAACAAGGCGAAAGGCGTTTGGCACGGCAAAATGGCTGTACATGGAAAATCCTCCGATAGGGTGTTCAAGGGCTGGAAACTGTGTCCACACAGGTATAGGCGCAATCAGGACGCAATCAGGACGCGCAGTGCAATAGAAATGCGCAGGCACATTTTCATCAGGTGAAGCAATCGGAATCTCAAGTCCGAATCGCTCGACTTCGGTCGGCAGTGGCTAGCTTAACACTTAACAATGCGTCGATTTACCGTTGCCAGGACGTGGCCAATGATGGACGGCGTGGGCTATGTCGAGCGGCGATTCGGCTGGGCCGGTGTAGTGGTTCGACGAGACTCTTCGCTATATTTCAGACTGCCGATTGCGGCGTCTCTCGACCAGCCAACTCGTATCCTCAAATTGTCGGCGCAGCTTCCCCGCGGCTTCATCGACCGCCTTCGCGACGCCGGTATATTACTACAGGTCTAATACGGCCATTTCATCCAGGCAGGTAAACCACGTGCGGCCTTCTTGGAACGTGGCGTTGCGGTGGAAGTGACCGAAGATCCACCGCTCCGGTTGGTGCAGGTCGAACATCGTTTGTAACGCCCGCTGGGTTCGGGATTGAAAATCGGCATCGTGCCCAAAGGCTTGGAGTAGGTCGGGATTGCTAACGTAATGGGCGACTTCCAGCGGGCAGTCGTGTGTGACGACCCACTTCGGTTTTATCTGAGCATAAAGTTCAACGGCTTGAGCAAGCTGGTCGTCGGAAAGTTCTTCATTGGGCCACCACAAACCTTCACGCTGTCGATATTCTCGGTCGATGGAGAAAGCCCCCCGCATGAAAAAGATTTTCATTCGGCCGACACCATGAACGCCGAAGTCACCGAGACAATGGGGCGGCAAGTGATCGAGGTCGTCGTGGTTGCCGGGAATATACTTATGTCGGGTCGGATCAAGTTCCGCAGCGACCTGAGCGTAATGCTCCGCAAAACCCAAATCGCCGACTTGAATCGAATGCTCGGCCTCACGACACAACGCGATGTATTGATCGATGCGGCCGTGAACGTCGCCGATGAAGCGGAGTTTGACCATAAATGTTTGGCGGTGTCCTTTACGTTGAACGATATTCTAGCGATCGTGGCGGTTCGAAGTGGTATCGTCGGCGACTGCGTTATGAAATCCCAACACTCGTTTAGACTTACCGTTCTGTTGGGTCAACGCCATCTCGAAATCGAGGGTGGTCGGTTGAGCGATGCCGGCCGGAGTCAACCGTCCGGACAAAATGGCGTTCTGTACCGATAAGACGGCAAGTTCGCGAAGCTGGGCTCCGGAGAATCCTTTCGTTCGAGCGGCCACGTCAATCAACAGGTCGTCGTCACTGGTATTGTCGGCCAGATAGTGCTGGAGGATAGCCCGGCGACGATGTTCGGTCGGCGGAGCAATCTCCACTACCACGTCAAAACGGCTCGGTCGGTCCTTGAGGGCCGGTTCAATGACCGAGAGATCGTTCGTCGTGGCCATCACGACCAATCCGTCGTTGGCTTCGAGGCCGTCCATTTGAGCCAGCAATTCACCCAGGGTTGGTTGGCGACCGTTGCCGCGTCGTTCCGAGGCGTAGAAGTCCAGGTCTTCAAAGAACAATATCGCTGGCCGCAGCTTGCGGGCAATTTGAAACGTCGCCCGCATCGAGCCTTTGTCTTCCAGACCACCGGACGTCGCGTACACAAAGGTCCACGATCCTTGAGCGGCGAGAATACGGCCGATCATCGTCTTCCCGTTGCCGGGGGGACCGTATAACAAAATTCCACGACGTTGCGGAATCCGATTCTGGCGAAAGAGTTTGCGGTGCCGGAAGAAATCGACCGTATGATGCATAATCCGTTGTTGAACCTCCGGTTCCAAGATCACGTCGTCCCAAGAGGCGGGGCGCTGCCGCCGTATCAATCGTCCGTCCGGATGGATGGCTTGCCCCTGAAGGTAATGACGATGTCGGTTCAACCAATGTTCCACTTTTGTCATGTCCTGGCGAAGCTCGGATCGATGATCGTGATGTCCGACCATCGAGCAACGAAAAATTGGTTCCTGCCGAGAGTTGCAGTCGAATCCGATGGCCCGCTTCTGACCGTCAGGACGAACGTAGAACTGCGAGCCTTCGGTAATGAAATCGCGATGCCGGTTGGGTCGCAATGCGAACCGCCTCCGTTTGGGCATGCCGAAGGATGCATATCGCTCGGGCGAGCCACCTTCAAAGACGAGTTTCCAGTCGGGAAAACAAGCAGAAATGGCTCGCTGCACCTGGGGACAATCGTAAAGTGGTCGCCGCTGTTCGAGCATATGCAAAGCGGTCACCGGCGTCTGGAAAAAACTGTACAACGTCTCCTCGAAGGCCGACCCCCTGGGGTAGTTCAGTTGAAAGGCTCGATGATCGGCCAGAGTAGCTTCGGCGTACGGCTTGGCTAGATAAGAATCGTCGCTTGAAAACATGAAATACCTCCGTGAATATGGGGTGATCTACTGCGGACATCCCCTATAATCGCAGGTGGGTCCGACACCGGTGGGACAATCCTGGAAAAGAAAAGCGGTTTTGACCCACTGGCGTCGTGCTTGTTGAGTATGATTTCCTTGACGAGAATTTTGCCGTAGGAGGCTCCTTAGTTCAGTCCGAGCCACACACAATATGCCGACCATCACCACCACTGATGCACTTTATCCCCCGCCCGAACACGTTCCGTGCGGCCAGTGCGGCGCGCCGCTCGACAGGGACGACAAGTTCTGTCCGACCTGCGGCACGGTGCATGCCACGAGCATCGTGCCCGCAAACGCACCGGTCGATCAACAGCATTTCCGCTGTCAGAGTTGCGGCGCGGAGGTCTCACTTGAAAGGTCGTCGCGAAGTTTCACCTGCCCGTTCTGCGACTCAAACTATGTTGTCGAGTTCGCACCGCAGGAATCGGGACGACAATCGCCGGAATTCGTGATCGGGTTTCTGGTTCCGCCCCAGCAGGCCGCAAAATTGTTTCAGGATTGGATCGGGTCGGGAGGGCTGTTCCGACCGAGCGATCTTAAACTCGCTCAGATTGTCGAAAAGCTCCGCGGCGTGTACTTGCCGTTCTGGTCGTTCTCGATGTTGGCCAATAGCGGCTGGGCTGCCAATATCGGTGAACACTGGTGGCGAACGGAGTGGTACACCGTCACCGAAGATGGCAAGACCGTTGAAAAATCGCGGCAAGTCCAAGAAACCGAATGGTGGCCATTACAAGGGCGGCATCACAATTACTACAGTGGTTATCTGGTGTCGGGCAGTCGGGGCCTTTCGCAGCGCGACACCGACCAGATTCAGCCGTTCAAATTGGAGTCGCTGAAGCGGTACGACCCGTCGTACTTGGCGGGCTGGCTCAGCGAAGAGTATTCGATCGACCGCGACGCGGCCTTGGTCATTTGCGAAAAAGAGTTCCGCAGTCGGGAACAACAAGGCATCCAACAGTTCATGCCGGGCGATACGTACAGCGGGCTGGCGGTCGAGACGCAGTTCAGCGAGCAGAATTCAGACTTGATCCTGCTGCCGGTTTATTTGCTCACGTATCGCTACGGCGACAAACTCTATCGGTTCCTGGTGAACGGCCAGACGGGTAAGATCGTCGGCCAG
>JAYUFG010000308.1:0-4752 GCA_043738845.1 Planctomycetaceae bacterium | reverse complement strand
AAACCCCAGGTTTCCACAACCAACCTGGACTTTCTAATCTCCACTGCAATAATTGAGCCACTCACCGACATGCAATCGCCCTGGTTCATACAGACATGCCCCGTCGTCCTTTCTAGAATTTCACCCATCCTTCATCGTTTTTCATTCACCATTCCCCTTAATGTCCACAATTCTCGATAAGATCGTCGCCACGAAACGACTGGAGATCGAGCGGGCGAAGTCTGCCCGACCCGAGGGGGCCGTGCGCGTGGCTGCTGAACAAGCCACGCCACCAAGAGATTTCTTTTCCGTTCTCGCAGCACCAGGACCGATCAAACTGATCGCCGAGGTCAAAAAGGCGAGTCCCTCCAGGGGTCTAATTCGGACCGACTTCGATCCCGCCACGATTGCGAAGGTATATGAACAACACGGTGCGACCTGTTTGAGCGTGTTGACCGACGAGGAGTATTTTCAGGGACATCTGGACTATCTGCGGGACGTGCGGGCGAACGTCACGATTCCTGTCCTCCGAAAGGATTTTATTCTCGATCCTTATCAATTGTTCGAGGCGCGAGCAGCGGGAGCAGACGCAGTGCTGCTAATCGCCGAGTGCTTGGACGATTGCCAATTGCGGTCTTTATTCAATCAGGCCATGGCACTTGGCCTGACGCCGCTCGTGGAGTTGTACGAGCCGGAGAATTTGCAGCGAGTTTTTGACGCCGGGGCGACATTGATCGGTGTCAACAATCGCGACTTGCGGACGTTCGAGGTCGATTTGGACCACACGTTGCGAATGCGCGAGCGGGTGCCCGACCAGTGTGTACTCGTCGCTGAAAGCGGAATTCGCACGCACGCCGATGTGCAGAAACTACACGCGGCCGGTGTCGATGCGATTTTGGTGGGGGAAAGCCTGATGGTGCAGGTGGATATTGGTGCGGCGGTGGATCGGTTGTTGGGGAACGTGAGGGGCGGATAAGTGAGGCTTTGCAGTGCGGAACCGGCAACTCATCGACAAAGTCGCACGCTCTACTTCGTGAACTTCGGGATTTCTGGTTCCGGTATCAGGGCCAGCAGTTTTTTGATGACGTCCTCGTTAGTCATCCCTTCCGCTTGGGCTTGAAAATTGCAGCTGACGCGGTGCCGCAGGACGGGGATTGCGATCTTTTTGACGTCGGCAATGGCGACGGAGAAGCGACCTTCCATCGCGGCGAGTGCCTTGCCACCGTGAATTAAAAACTGACCTGCTCGCGGACCAGCACCCCAATCGACCCACTCCTTCACAAACGGCGGGGCACTGGCGTCCTTGGGTCGCGTAGCCCTCACGAGCCGCGACACATACTTGATAATGTGTTCACTCACCGCGACACTGCCAACGAGTTTTTGCAAATTGACGATGGCCTTGCCCGACAGGATTTTGCGAACCTCTGGCTTTTCATTTCGAGTGGTCGAACTAAGGATTTGTTCCTCTTCTTCCAAGGTCGGATAATCGACTTTGATATTGAACATGAAGCGATCAAGTTGCGCTTCAGGCAGGGGATACGTCCCTTCTTGCTCGATAGGGTTTTGCGTGGCGATGGTGAAGAACGGTTCGGGCAGGGTGTACGTCGTTTGACCGACCGAAACTTCGCGTTCTTGCATTGCTTGCAACAGAGCGGCCTGAGTCTTTGGCGGCGTGCGGTTGATTTCGTCGGCAAGCAAAATATTGGTGAAAATCGGCCCCTCGACGAAACGAAAATTTCGCCGACCGTTCTCGTCTTCTTCGAGGACGTTTGTGCCGGTGATGTCAGAGGGCATCAGGTCGGGCGTAAACTGAATTCGCTTGAAGCCGATATCGAGAATGCGAGCCAGAGTGCTGACCATCAACGTTTTTGCGAGACCGGGAACGCCCTCAAGCAGGCAATGTCCCCGCGTGAAAATGGCGGCGAAAATCTGCTCGATCACTTCGGACTGGCCGACGATGACCTTTTGCAGTTCTTCCTGCATGAGTTTTCGGTGCTGGGCGAACTCTTGCAGAATGTCGCCGAGATTGCGGGGCTTATTGACAGTGGACATGGTGGGAAAAGTTAAAGGCAGAACGCAAAAGGCAAAAGTGGGAAGCCATTGGCAAACTTTAGTCTGGCCAAAGGGTATCGAAATTGTATAGGCCGCGTGCGGAATCAGCAATCACGACCAACTCGCGTTGCCACCGTAACTAGGGAAGCCTAAGATAAATGGGAGAGTTGTGATTGCTTTCCTGCTTAGGAGTTGCCCATGTCCCGCCCGTTGTTGATTGCGCTCGTTCTGGTTGTTGCAGGGGCAATGGTTGGTCAGATTTCCGGGGCGGAAATCACCGGCGATCAGGTCCAAAAGTCGATCCAAAACGGTGCGAAGTACCTGTTGGCCCAACAGAAACCGGACGGCAGTTGGGACGAGCAAGTTGGGTATCCTTACGGTCTCAGCGGCTTGGCGACGCTCGCACTTTTGAATGCTGGTCTTCCGCCCGACCATCCTCAAGTTTCGCTCGCGCTCAAGTACCTGCGCGACAAGAAGCCGGAAAAGACGTACTGCGTTGCGTTGCAAACGATGGTATTGTGCGCCGCGACGCCGAACAATGATCTGCAATATATTCGCCGAAATGCAAAAATGTTGGCGTCGGCTCAGATGGTCGGCGGAGAAACGCCGGGGCCGTGGTCGTATGAAGGAACGGGGGGTGCCCATTTTGTGGTCCCGCCCGACAACTCAAACGCCCAATTCGCACTCCTGGCCCTGCACGAGGCCGATCTTGCCGGTGCGACCGTGGACCCGCAAACGTGGCGAATGGCCCGAAAGTATTGGGAAGAAACTCAAAATCCCGATGGCTCTTGGGGCTATCGAATTGGGCAACCGGGAACGGGTAGCATGACCTGTGCTGGAATTTCCTCACTCATCATTTGCCAGGGTCACACCAGCAAAGGAGACGCCGAGGTCGATGGTGAACGTCTGCAATGTTGCGGGCAGCAACAAAAAGGAGACGCCGTGGAACGGGGGCTCGAATGGCTGGGCAAAGCATTTTCTGTGCGGTCCAATCCGACGGCATCCGGAAACCTGTTCGCCGTTCAAGGCTCGACCACCTGGCGACACTATTACTTGTACGGTTTAGAGCGGGTCGGACGAATGACCGCGAGACGATTCATCGGTCAGCACGATTGGTATCGCGAAGGGGCTGACGTACTGGTCTCCGAGCAAGACAAGCAGAAAGGTTATTGGGAATCGCGAGAATCACGCGAGAATCGCGAGGCTGATAATGACAAGACCGTCACAACCAGTATGTGTTTATTGTTTTTGTCGAAAGGGCGACGGCCCGTCGTCGCCGCCAAATTGAAATACGGCCCTGGCGACGACTGGAATCATCATCGGTCCGACCTGCAAAATCTCACGATGTATGTGGAAGGCAAGTGGCACATGCCACTGACCTATCAAGTTTTCGATGTGTCTAAATCGACCGTCGATGATTTGTCGCAATCGCCAGTGCTGTACTTCAATGGGAGCGTTCGCCCCGCCTTCACACGCGAGCAGATCAAGTCGTTGCGGGACTACGTCGATCGCGGTGGGTTCATTTTTGCCGAGGCGACTTGTCCGCAGTGTGCGGAGTTTCATCAGGGGATGTTGGAGTTGATTCCGAAGATGTTTCCGGAGCCGGAATACGCCCTGCGATTGTTGCCCCCCGAACATCCAATTTGGCACGCGGAAGAAAAGGTCGATCCCCGTTTGCACCGGCCGCTGTACGGCATCGACTATGGCTGCCGCACTTGTTTGGTCTACAGCCCTCCACCGCGGAACGAAGACCCGGCGGGAAATTTGTCGTGTTATTGGGAGGTCGGCCGTCTGGATCGCGATGAGAAGCGGAATGCATCGCAAAAGATTAAGGACGAAACGACCGCCGCGTTTTCAATCGGCAACAATATCTTGGCCTACGCGACGAACCACGAGCCAAAGCACAAAGACGAAATTCCCCGTACCACGATTGATAATGCAAAACCCGACCCGACCGAGCGAGGAAAGTTGTACGTGGCGAACGTGCGACACTCGGGTGGTTGCGACGTGGCTCCCTCCGCAATTCCGAATTTGATGAAAACAGCCGCACAGCAGTTGCACCTGCGGGTGGGGGTCGATCCCCGACAGGTGGTGCTGACCGATGAAAAGCTGTTCGACTATCCGATCATTTTTATGCACGGACGAAGTGGCTTTCGCTTCAGCAAGGAAGAACGCGAACAGCTTCACAAATATGTCATGGAGGGTGAAGGTTCGGTCGTGTGTGACGCCATCTGCGCGAACAAGGCGTTTGCTGCTTCATTCCGCAGTGAGATGCAGGCAGTCTTTCCGAAAAATCTGCTGTCGCCCATTCCCGTGAATCATTCACTCCTCACCGACAAGCACGGCGGATACGATCTGTCGAAGGTCAAGCGTCGCGATCCGCTGGCGGTCGGATCGAACGATCCTTTGAAGGTCAAACTTCGCGAAGGACCAGCGGAACTTGAGGGGATCAAAATTGGCGACCGTTACGCCGTGATCTTTTCGCCCTACGATCTAAGCTGCGCACTGGAAAAGCATCAATCGCTCGAATGTGAAGGGTACATTCGCGAGGACGCGGAACGGATTGCTCTGAATGCGATTGTGTACGCTTTGCAAGAAGGACAGGGGAAGAAATGACAAACGCTGAACTCAAAATTGGAACCCCTAACCACCTACGACAAAAACCATCGTGACAGATGGAAGCAGACGGGTGCGGCGAAGCAGATCGAGTCGATCCGGTCG
>JAYUFG010000307.1:0-12651 GCA_043738845.1 Planctomycetaceae bacterium | reverse complement strand
GAGCTTGGCGAGACGACCGCCGAGTGGCCCGTCCCCTTTTTTTCGCCGGACCGTGTTCCACACAAACGCACCGCCGGGAACGGCGACGACGACCACGGCGAGCAGTCCCAAAATTCGTGTCAACCACTTGAGCGCGGTTCGACGATTCATGATGCGTTCTCCAAGAGTTTCAGCAGCTAGCTAAGACTGACGTTAACCGATTTGCCGATGAACGCCAAGTATCAGGAGAAGCCGGGGCGACAACTTTTTGGGGCAAGACTCCGCCGAACATTCGGCAACGCCTGCGGTTTTGCGAATGTCCGAGTGTTTTCGCACTCGACATCAATATCCGAAATCGCATCAAGCCCTATAGAAAATCACACCTTACACCAGCGAGAAGTACGTGATTCCGCTGAGACCGAGCGCACCACAGCCCGCCACGGCGGCGACGACCCAGAACATGCTGTGATTCTGACGAGCCAGTGCGAGTGACGCGACCGTCACTCCTGCCTGGGCCATCAACATCGCGAAAAAGAACTTCTTACTCCGGTCACGATGCGTGTCGGATTGAACGCCGCTGCGGGCGACCCGCAATTCATATAGTTCGGCCGCCTTGCGATTGTAAACCGACTCTTGGCGATAACGTCGAGCGTCGAAATCGTTGGCGGTCGTTTCAATGGTCGAGTTGATTTCATCGGCCTCGGAATGCAGTTGTCCCAAGAGTTTGACTCGTTCGTTGTCGGTCGCGTCACTCGCCGAAGGACGGGGAAACCGTTGCACCGACTGCGTGATCTCGGCGGCAATCGAACGCAACTGTTTGAGGGCACTCGCGGGCGTTTCGCAGGCTTTGTCGAAACCTTCGGCGTTCAATTCAGCCAAGCCGGCAGCTTCCTCGATTTTTTCCATCGGAACGCCCGTGACCAAGCCCGCCAACTCTGCTTCCGAATGTCGGCGGGACATCGCCTGGATGGCACTCCACACTTGTTTGTTTTCGTCGTTGTTCGGCAGAAGTTTATCTTCGACCTTGGGCAGATCAGGACCAATCAAAAACTTTAGCGAGCCGTTGGTTTGTGCATCGGCAATCCAACGTTCGAGTTTCGTTTGCACGCTGCGGCCCGTCTCGACCGAGTCGGCCGACAATGGCTCCAGACGTTTGCAAATCGCGACGAACGAATTCTTCAAGCGGCTGACATCCAGGCGATCAATGTGGGCCAAGTTGCGTAAAAGCTGCACATTTCCTTCGAGGCTGGTGCCGCGAATTCGCTTGGCTTGAAAGAACGACCATTGGTCGCCCGCCTTCGATTGATGCTGGCTCGCGAGCGAGCGATAGTACATCGACTGGGTCATTTCGCCCGAGGACATTCCCGCTAAGGCGGTCGCGAGAACGGTCAGCGCAACGGGCGCGACTTGAATCAACTTGCTCTTCAAACCGGAGGGCTTTTTTTCCTTGGCCCCTTCGTTCGCAATCGCAGTTCGCGTAGTGAAGGATTTGGGGTCTTCGTGAGAATGGTCTTGATTTGCCATGGGAGTTCACTGCGAGAAGAAAAGGGCTGAGCAGACATTGAACGAAATCGGGCGGGATAGTAGTCCAATTCCCGCTCGGCACGCAAGATCAACCCCGACCAATTTTCCCGCAGTTTGTGCGAAACTCTCTGGCGACGAAGTGCAGCCGGCAGTTTGGATTGAGAGGTGAATAACTGTATGAAGGAAGGAAGATAGAGAACAGGGGACTGACACCCCCCGCTCGCCAATGCTTGCTTCCCTACATCAAACGCCAGTCACCCGTCGCGATCACGTAGATTCCCAGCATCAAATTCGTGATGGCATGAGCGACCACACACGCCCAGAGACTTTTAGTCCGCAACATGAGCCACGAAATCCCAGAGAACCAAACGGCGGCCGCAATGGCCTCGACCGGGTGCGAAACAACACCGAATAGGGTGACAACGACCAGGGCCGCCTTGTGAAAGCGGTCGTATCCGACCGTCCACCATTGATCGTCCATTGCAAACCGCATGACGAATCCGCGGAGAAACCACTCCTCGATGAGGGCAATGATAAAGACCAGCCCGAACAGGCGTATTGCGAGAAAGCCATAGGCCCAGGCGGGATTGTCCTGCATCTCTTCGAGGGGGTTGAAGGCCGCCCGTTTTCCGAGCGATTGCAACCATTCATTCGGAGCCTTGGCCAAGAGTCCTTCCTCAATTTTCAACGAACTTAGCCCGATCCAGACCAGTCCGCCGACAATCCCGACCCCAATCGCCAAGGGGTGAATCACGAACGGATACTGTCGATAACCGGGCCAAACGACCAGCATCGTCAGGATCGTCAACCCAATTTTCGCCGTGTAAACGAGCGGGTAGTTTTTATACGTCAAACCCAGATCGATTGCTCCGGGCGACTCGACCATTTTCCCGGTGGCGTCGTCCTTATGTGGCGGTATCGGTTCGAACGACCCAACGAGCATGAAGACCAGAAAGGGTAGGACAAAGACGGGCCACTGCTGTTTTTCAAGCCAAGAATTACGCACGGCGGGAGAACTCCGAGTGAGATGGACGACGAGCTATAAGTCTGCGTAGTTGTGTAGCCACAAACCTAATTGTGGCAAAGAGATATGTCAAATGATCCGTGACGGTAAAGTCGTGTTGCCGGAAGGGGCCCCTGTTGCGAGATCCGCAGAAGTTGCAGACAACAATGACCGGCCACATTGAGCGAGGTCTGCCAAACGGTCCGTTTGTACCGTTTCGGCAAAATCGCCGCCCAATTGGCCTAGTCGAATGGGCAATTTCCTGTAGGATATAGGGGACTATTGATTTCGCGGTAGATGTCCTGCCGACCCAAAGCGGCATTGGATTGCGGGTCCGCAAGAAAATCAGTATTTCCCGCCACACCCCGCCCGGATGGCCGAGCGGTTGGTTATGTACCGCCGTTTCAGTCAGGGTGTTGTGGATACCAACGTGGTCGGGATGAGGACAAACCGGCAGAGAGTGTCGGTGTGTTTTCGTTGCCGACGTGGCGTCCCTTCCACGGTGTATTCACCTTTGTGTTTCCGGTGTATTCAGGAAGGTTACGGGTGACGTCGCCAATGTTAGGCGCGTAGTCACCGGCCATCGGCGTTGATTTCGGTTTTAATACCACGGTGTTCGTGGTTTAATTTTTCATTTTTCGGTCTGTTTCATTGACCCGAGGCCCTCATGGACCTGAGCAAACTTAGAAATATCGGCATTTCAGCACACATCGACTCGGGCAAGACGACCCTGAGCGAACGTATCTTGTATTACGCTGGCCGGATCCATCGAATTAACGAAGTCAAAGGCGACGGAGACGGCGCCACGATGGATTACATGGACCTCGAAAAAGAACGGGGCATCACCATCACCAGTGCTGCCACAAGTGTCCACTGGAAAGATCACGATATCAATCTGATCGACACGCCGGGTCACGTCGATTTCACCGTCGAAGTCGAACGCTCGCTCCGCGTTCTCGACGGTGCTGTACTCGTTCTCTGCGCGGTCGGTGGTGTGCAATCGCAATCCATGACCGTGGATCGTCAAATGAAGCGATACCACGTGCCCCGCTTGGCGTTCATCAACAAGATGGATCGCACCGGAGCAAATCCGTTCCGGGTCGTTAAGCAGGTCCGCGATAAGCTCGACGACGACGCCGTCCTGATGCAGTGGCCCATCGGCAAGGAAGACCTCTTTGAAGGGGTCATCGACCTGATCACGATGAAAGCCCATTACTTCGACGGTCCTAAAGGCGAGATAGTTCGGGAAGAAGAAATCCCGGAAGAACTGAAAGCCGACGCTGCCCAGGGTCGCCACGAAATGCTGGAGGCCTTGGCGATGTACAGTGACCGCATGATGGAGTTGCTGCTGTCGGAAGAGCCTGTGCCCGATGAACTGATTCACGAAACGGTGAAGTCCGCCGTGCAAAGTCAGGACATGACGCCGGTCTATATCGGCAGTGCGTATAAGAATAAGGGAGTGCAGTTGCTCCTGGACGCGATCACTCGTTATTTGCCGTCGCCCCTGGATCGTAAGATCAAGGCGAAGAACTGGTCGAATCCGGACGAACCGTTTCCGCTGGAAGCTGATCCTTCCAAGCCGTTCGTTGGCATGGCCTTCAAAATCGTGGACGATCCTTACGGTCAATTGACGTTCATGCGGATTTATCAAGGGACCATTCGCAAGGGCGAAACGTACTACAACCAACGGACCAGCCAGAAGCAACGCTTCAGCCGGATCGTCAAAATGCACGCCGACAAGCGGGCCGAAATTGACGAAGCGACCGCTGGCGACATTGTCGCCGTGATGGGCGTTGATACGGCGACGGGCGACACTTACGCTCCCGAATCGCGATTCTGCTCGCTCGAAAATATGTTTTGCCCAGAACCGGTCATCAAGATGGCCATTGCTCCGGCCAATCGTGAAGGGATCGACAAGTTGGGCAAGGCCCTCAATCGCTTCACTCGCGAAGACCCGACGTTCCGCGTCTTTACCGATGAAGAAACTTCGGAAACGGTCATCGCCGGGATGGGCGAGTTGCATCTCGAAATTTATGTCGAGCGAATTCGCCGCGAGTACAAGGTCGATGTTGAAGTCGGTGCCCCCAAGGTCAGTTACCGCGAAGCACCGACCCAAAACGCCGAGTACAACTACAAGCATAAAAAGCAAACGGGTGGGTCGGGCCAGTACGCCCACATCGTCGGGAAGTTTGTCATGCTCGAAGACGCGAAAGAAGGCGAAGATGAGCATGACGGAATTTACGTCTTTGAAAACGATGTCATCGGCGGCCGTATTCCGAAGGAATATATTCCGTCGGTCGAGAAGGGCTTCCGCGATTCGTTCGCCAAAGGCCCGTTGGGAGAATATCCCATCGTCGGCGTGAAGTGCATCCTCGAAGACGGTTCGTATCACGACGTCGATAGCTCCGACATGGCGTTCCAAATCGCATCGCGGGGTTGCTTCCGGGAAACATTCCTGAAGATGAAGCCTTGCTTGTTGGAACCGGTCATGAAGATCGAGGTCGAAGTTCCGACCCAGTTCCAAGGACCTGTCGCGGGCGAATTAACGAGCCGCCGCGGGATGATTATTTCGAGCGACGTTCACGGCAACACGGCCATCATCGAAGCGGAAGTCCCACTGGCCGAGACGTTCGGTTACTCGACCGATCTCCGCAGCATGACGCAGGGTCAAGGGACGTTCACGATGGAGTTCAGCAAGTATCGCCGCGTTCCGACTTCGATCCAAATCGAAGTCATCGCGGAAAAGAAGAAGCAGTTGCTGGCCGCGAAGTAACCGCCGTTTGCCGGTCGTCGACGACCGGGCTAAGCGGAAGAACAAACGATATTAAACACAAAGCCGGTGATTTCAATGTGAAGTCACCGGCTTTTTTTGCGCGACGGCAACAGATCCAAACGTATCTCGGCCGCTGATCTGGGCCAAAGGCCCAGCAATTCCCCCCAGCGAAGGGCATAGCCCTGTCATTTATACACAACTTCGGCGGCGTGCGGAAACGGGGTCGGGAGTCTGTTTCGCGGCAAAGATTGTCAATTATTGAAAGTCTTCACCGCGAAACCGACTCCCGACCCCCATCGCGTTCAAACGCATTCCAAATTGTATGTACGCGCTGTCGATAGGGGCGACGAGCGGCAGCGTTGCCACATTCCCAGAGTACCTGGGGCGTGGTAACCAATGGTCTTTTCTGGTTACACAAAGCGACGTACACACTCGCCGCCGCCAGATGCCATTGGTCGGTCTGGTCCCATGCGGCGATCAGTCCGACCGTGTCTCGATAAAGACCGCCGTCATGGCTGATGCTCGTTGTGCCGTTCCGCCGTATCGGTGTGCCCCGATTCGTACCGTTCGCCGAGGATGGCATAGATTTCGGATAGACCATCGGACATCGGGACGGGCGAATTTGGGTCGAGGCCATTCGTTCGGGCCACGACATCGACCTCAGTCCCATCCGGAAGTGCCACCGGCTCCGTCGGTCGAAAAACGCCGCTTTCGAATACCGCGTGAATTGTCTTCATCTCAAGGTCTCCTAAAGAATTGCCTCAATACGATATTGTCGGATGTTCCCTACCTTGTTGTCAAGAAACTCCAACCAGGAATTTCGCCGAGCATCCAGGCATGAACGATCCTATCGGACCATCCATTCGAAAGTCTGCCCGCCCGATGCGGATTACCCGCTCGGCTGATTCGTCTTCTTCCAACTCACCGACTGGACGCGAAGACTTGAATCTCCGCCTGTCAAAACGGCTCCATCTCTTGGCGAATCGCGGCGCGAAAGACAGCAATGTCGGAGCGTCGGCGTGAAAATTGACTGGGTTGAGTAACAACGTCAAAATAGTGCCTCTGGGCTGCGCCCCAGTTTGCAAGAGCAACCGGGGCCATCCGCGCCACGCTCCGCGTACGACTGACAAAACGCAACTAACCGCCACGTCAGATGTTACAATGGCGACAGTGCCATTCGTATCAGTGGACGAGTTCGGACTTATTTTTCATCAAATTCTTGACAAGTCGATGATTTCCCGCAATTCTGAAGGTGTGATGGACCTGTCGTCGAGGTCGTTCACACCTTGAAACACCCTACTCCGTCGGTCTTTCCGTCAAATCACCTATGCCAACGGTCAGCCGATTTTTTGGTATCGCAATTCGGCTGTACTTTAATGATCATCCACCGCCGCATTTTCATGCGTATTACGGAGGTGCCGTCGCGAAAATTGATATTGAAACTTTGCGTGTTACCGATGGTCATCTGCCGCGACGAGCATTGGCCCTGGACAGGGAATGGGCTGGCGAGTGCCGCGATGAACTGCTTGAAGATTGGCAACTTGCTCAAGCTCATCGCCCGTTGAATCCTATTCGACCTTTGGAGTAATCACATGCCCTACGTCATTTCTGTCCTGCCACTCGATGGCTTTCGTTTGGATGTCACGTTTGACGACGGTACGCGGGGCATCGTGTGCCTCGCCGATCAATTATTCGGACCCGTCTTTGAGCCGTTGCGCGAACACGCATATTTCGCCCAGGTCTTCGTGGACGAGTTCGGTGCCATTGCCTGGCCCAACGGTGCCGACCTTGCCCCCGACGCATTGTATGATACGCTGCGCGCGGCGAACGGAGCGGTTGTCAACGGGTAGAGTTGGTCTCGATGGTCACTTTCTTTACGCGTCTGAACACACGCCAAGCACTGTTGGACAAGCTAGCCAATGGCACCCAGCACCCCAGGTTGCAAGCAAGCTAGGTCACCCGCGAGGTCACTTTTTCTATGAAAACAAATGTGACAAAACCTTGGTTTCAATACTCACTCCGAAGCATGTTTTGCTTCACACTCTTCTGCGCAGTTGTGTCCGCTTGGTTCGGCTTGAGATTGTCGTCTTCGACACGACAAAGAGAAGCAGTGGCTTTGATCAAGAAGGCTGGAGGTTCTGTCGAATATGATTTTGAAATAGATGAAAATGGCGAAATGCTTTTTGGTCGCTCCGCAGGCCCCGAATGGATGTGCGACTGGCTAGGTGTCGACATTCTAAGCAATGCCGTCTCCGTAGTTTGGTTCAATTCCGATTCCCAATTTAAGTTAGAGCTTTTACCACTACTCCCATCGGTCACGATAGTTCATTTAGTAGGCGGTGAAATAAACGACGCGGGCATCGAGTCATTGTGTAAGCTATCAAAACTCAGAAAGTTGTTTTTGATCAATACAAGTGTAACGCAAGATGGTCTAGCGAAAATAGGGCGAGTTTTGCCAAATTGTACAATTGATGCGCAGCAATCACAACGCGATGCACGTTAGTCGTAACCGTAATATCAGACGAGTGTAACGGACCAACGACTTTCGAGGTCGCGTTTTTCGAGGATTATGCGAGCGGATTTTGACCGGAATCATAGCAACGCCGGGTGCCACTGCTGGCTTGTCCAGCAGTGTTTGCAGGCAGCTTCAAGTGTGTGCTTGCACTTCAGCCGAGAGCGTCGGATGGTGATGCCATGCGACCAGGCGAACTCCATCGGAAACGGGTCAAACATTTCGATCTGCCGGACCATGTACACGAGTTGACGTTCTCGTGTTACCGACGAATGTCGTTGCTCACGAACGACACCTGACTAGAAATGCTCAGTCGTAGCATCGACCAAGCCCGCGAGCGACACAACTATCGGCTGTTTGCGTTTGTGTACATGCCGGAGCATCTACTCATTTGGCCGGAGCCAACCAGCAGCAGAATCGATCAGCTTTTGAAGGCCATCCAGCGACCCTACTCATTCAGAATCAAACAGAGTCTACCAACAACGGCCAGTCTGTTGCTCAACCGGCTGACGATCCAACAGCGGCCCAACGTGACGACGTTTCGGTACGCCGATCCTGCCGCAACCGATTCCGGCTGGCCACGCTTGTCCGCCGTCCCCAGAGAATGGTTAATCGGCACGTAGGTCACGTTTTCCGAAAACACGAACAGCACCGCTGGACAAGCCAGCAGTGGCACCTGGCGGCGATCGGTACGCACGAAACTGCTCTGGCCGAAAAGGGGCCATTTTGCGATACTTCACCTCCCCATTTCCGTGTTACGGAAGGGACTCCGCACGACTGGATTGCGTGTTCCGTCAAGGTAGGCGATTGTGGCTATGAAGATTTTCTTTTCCGTGGGTGAACCGTCCGGCGATTTGCACGGCGCAAACTTAATTCGTGAGTTGCAAAAGCAGCGGCCCGGAATCGAATTCGTCGGTTATGGTGGGCCACTCATGCAAGAGGCCGGGTGCAAGCTGCACGCCGACCTGACCAAATTCGCCGTGATGTGGTTCCTCCGCGTCCTGCTCAACATTCATAAATTTTGGGGACTCGTGGGGCGGGCCGATCGCTTCTTTCAACATCACAAGCCCGACGCCGTCGTGATGATCGACTATCCCGGCTTCAATTGGTGGATCGCCCGCCGAGCCAAGGCTCACGGGATTCCCGTCTTCTATTACACGCCACCGCAGATTTGGGCCTGGGCCAGTTGGCGGGTGAAAAAGATGCGTCGCTTTGTCGATCATGTTCTGTGTTCGCTGCCGTTTGAGGAAGCGTGGTTTCGCGAGCGAGGTTGCAACGCGACGTTTGTCGGTCATCCGTTCTTTGATGAAGTCCGTCATCAGAAATATGACGAGGCATTTTTGGCGCAACAGCGGGCCAAGCCGGGTCCGCTCGTGGCAATTTTGCCCGGCTCTCGGACGCAAGAGGTCACGCTCAATCTCCCTTGGTTTCTGAAATCGGCGAAGTTGATTCGCGCCGCCGTCCCGAATGTTCGCTTTGCCATTGCCAGTTTCAAACCGCAACAGGCTGAAATTGCGCAGCAAATGGTCCAGGCCAGCGGGCTGGATGTCGAAGTTTATCTCCGCAAAACGCCCGAGCTAATTCACTTGGCGACGTGCTGTTTGGCGGTTTCGGGTTCCGTCTCGCTCGAATTGTTGTATCAGAAGAAACCGACGGTCATTTTGTATTGGATCAGCCGTGTCGCGATCCAAGTGCAAAGTTGGTTCCGCAAAACGAAGTACATTACGCTCGTCAACCTACTGACGACAAAGGAACTGTTTCCGAAAACGTTTCAAGCGTTCGATCCCGACGCGGCAAATTCGGAACGAGTTTTGTTTCCCGAATACTTAACGTGCGAGGATCGAACGCAACCCATCGCCGCGCATGCCATCTGCTGGCTGACAAACGCCGAGCAACGCGAAGCGCGAGTGGCCGAACTGGCGGAACTTAAGGCCAAGGTCGGACATGGCGGAGCGTCCAAGCGGGGGACCGAGTACATTCTGCGGGAACTCGACCGACGGCCCACGCGGTTATCTCGACCCCACTTCTTGCCGGGCATGAACGTCGCGAGCAGTGGCGGGGCAAGTTGGCCCGTCGAGTAAGGCAAAGGATGAACGGCAAAGTATTGGTCGCACAGTCGTGTGCGTGGCGACCTTTGTTTAGGGATAGGACCGAAATAACTTTGGTATTTGATTCGTCTGGTTAATGTGATGATATCCCCACGCTCCGCTGCGCGTCGCTGCTAACCGACTTTTGAGAATCCGGGAAGTAAATTCGGGCCGAATCCCGAGCTTGACCGTTGATTGCCCGCCCGGTCTATTTTCAGCGAGCAATCCCGCTGGTTTCATAGCCCTGCTTGTCACTCTGACCGGGGAACGTTAGCATTCGGGGACTGCGTTGCCGAATTTGATAACTACCTTTCGTCGGTTTGAGAATCTCTATGGACATCACTCCCTTCTTGCAGCTTTACGTCTTTGTGTTGGCGGGCTTTGTCGGCTTTCAGATTATTACGAAGGTGCCCGCCTTGCTGCACACGCCGCTGATGTCCGCCACCAACGCGATCAGCGGGATTTCGCTGGTCGGTTCCCTCGTCGCCGCCGGGGCGACCGATCGACCCTGGATCAGCACGCTGCTCGGTGTGACCGCCGTGACAGCCGCTACGATCAACGTCGTCGGCGGGTTCATGATTACCGACCGAATGCTCAAAATGTTCAAGCGGCACGACGGAAAGTAATCGCTCTTCACTGAATCGGAAAATGCAGTTTTCTGAAGACACTCACCCACTGACAAGCCACCATGACCTCTTCGCTGCTGCTTCTGTTTGCGTCTGATCCGGTTGTTACAACGTCGGGCGGCGCGCGAGAAACGTTTATCCAACTCGCATATCTGGCGTCGTCCGTGCTGTTCATTCTCGGTCTGCGGGGGCTGACCGCTCCTGACAAGGCGCGGCGGGGAATGCAACTCGCGGCGGTCGGCATGTTGCTCGCCGTCGTGGGGACGTTGTTGAATCAGCAGATTGTGGAATTTCACTGGATCATCATCGGCTTGGTCCTGGGGTCGGGCATTGGTGCGGCGATGTCGATCTGGATGCCGATGACAGCGATCCCGCAGCGAACGGCCATCTCGCACGCCTTTGGCGCGGTTGCTGCGACGCTGGTTGGGATCGAGCATTATCACCATCAAGGCACCAACATCAATATGGTCGAAATGGCGGCCCTTGGCTTTGAGGTCATGTTCGGCTCGTTGACGATCACCGGAAGTCTGATGGCCTTCGGCAAGCTGCAAGGTCTCGTCCCGAGCGCACCGATGACCTATAAGTTTCAAAACTTTTCCAACATCGGCCTATTCTTTGTGGCGATTGCTCTGTTCATGGCGTTGATCTTTGTGCCGCCCGACAGTGCAATTCACGGCACGTTGTTCTATCTGATGATTGCTCTGGGCTTGGCAGTCGGCGTGCTGATTGTCCTGCCGATTGGCGGAGCGGATATGCCGGTCGTGATTTCGCTGCTGAATTCGTATGCCGGTTTGGCGTCGTCGGCGACGGGCTTTGCTCTGCAAAACAACGTGCTGATTATCGCGGGTGCCCTGGATGGTGCGAGCGGATTTTTGCTCTCCGTTTTGATGAGTAAAGCGATGAACCGCTCGTTTGCGAACGTCCTATTTGGCGCATTCGGCGGTGCAACCGAAGGTGCCGCCGCCGTGACCGGTGGCGAAGAGCGGGCCGTCCGCAGCGTTTCCATTGACGATGCCGCTGTGCAGTTGGCCTACGCCCGTCATGTGATTATCATCCCCGGCTATGGCATGGCCGTCGCGCAGGCCCAGCATCAAGTTCGCGAACTGGCTGAGCAAATCGAAAAACGGGGCGGCGAAGTCAAGTACGCGATCCATCCTGTCGCGGGCCGAATGCCGGGCCACATGAACGTCCTGCTGGCGGAGGCGAATGTTCCTTACGACGCCTTGTTCGACATGGACGAAATCAACGGAGAGTTTGTGCGGTGTGATGTGGCGTTGGTCATCGGTGCGAACGACGTCGTCAACCCGGCCGCTCGCAACGACCCGACGAGTCCGATTCATGGAATGCCGATCCTGAACGCCGATCAAGCGGCGCAGATCATTGTGATGAAGCGGAGCATGAACAAAGGCTTCGCCCAAATCGAGAACGAGTTGTTCTACGATCCTAAGTGCGCGTTACTATTCGGCGATGCGAAAGCCTCTCTCACGAAACTCGTCGCGGCCGTTAAATCAGCGTAGGGTCTACGGCGAGAGATTTGTCACAGCTTAATTGAAGGATTGCGTGCCACTGGCTTGGCCCGTTATGAACCACCAAAAATAGCCGCTAAAACAGCACTGGTATTTCTGCTGCGTGTAGCTGGCGTTGCCAGAGTTCCCCTTTCCCCAAAGTCCGACAAGGCTGCTGAAACTGCTGAACTTGATCCAACCAGCGGCCGTAAAGCTCGTCTGACCGTTGGCCAGCGTCGGTTTGAGAAACGCCCCATCGCTGGCGACAAACTGCGCCGCCTTGCCGCCAAATAGACCGCTCGCCGAGCCGACATTGATATTCATGTCGGTCAAATTGTTGGTGCCGATGGAATCGAAGCGGGCACCGTTCGTGACGTTCTCATCGAGTCGCCAATACGACCGCATCCCCTGGCCCAGCGGGCTGTTGGCAATGGCCGTCACCCGACATACCCGCGCAGACCGCGACACTTACGGAGATAAGAACGGCGAACCGCGTCATGCGGAAATCCGGGAAAGAAATTGGAAATTCGGTTGAGACAAGGTCGGGAGAGTATTCGCCGCCGGGAGTTGTGTCAACGTGTTTCGGAAAACGGGCGGAATATGGCAAATCGCCAGTTAGACCGGGAGGTTTGCGTTGTCTGC
>JAYUFG010000306.1:0-4766 GCA_043738845.1 Planctomycetaceae bacterium | reverse complement strand
GTCCACAGGGTGTAGACTTCTTCGACGGCTTTCTTGGTCGGGTCGCCCGAGGCGTGCGCCGCGCCGTGTTCGTCGCCGGCTGCGTTCTCGCTCGTTGCGGTTTTGGCGTACGCCGAATCGGCCGCCACGGTGCGGTTGTGAACTTCGTACAGTAGCAACAGACTGAGGACGAACGAGCCGGCCATCGCGGCGATCACCGGCAGGTGCGAACGCTCGCGCAGCACGAACTTGCCGAGCGTCGCGACGACGAGCGTCGAAAGCAGCGGCAGCGCCGGGATCAGCGCCATCAGCAGATGGATCTTGTCGCCTTCAAACATGGCCGCGATGCACCACTTCGTCTGGGGAATGTTCAGGCTCAACGCCAGCCGGGGTCAACTCCGGCCAGACGGGCTCTTCGAACTCGGCCTCGGGCAATTCTTGATCGACAAACGGAAGTTGGTTCGACTCGCGCAGGTGCTGCCACACCGCTACGTCCAACCGGCCGCTGGAATGGAACAACATCAGCACTAGCGCCAAGGCAATCGCCGCTTCGCACGCGGCGACCGTGAGAATAAAGATCACCAGCATCTGGCCCCCCCAGTCGTTATGAAAACGACCCCAGGCAACCAGACTGACCGAGATGCCTTGCAACATCATTTCGGCACATAGAAACATCACGATCATGTTGCGGCGGCTGATGAAACCGATTAGGCCAAGGCCGAACAATAGACCGCCAATGATCAAGAAATTTTGCAGCAGGGCTACTTCATCCATGTGATTTCCTCCCGGCCTTTTCGTGGGCGGCCTTGCTTTGGCCAACAATCGCCACCGTCCCGACCAGGGCGATGAGCAACAGTGTCCCGGCGATTTCGACCGCGATCAAGTTGCGGCTGAACAATTCTCCGCCGAGTCGGGCCATGTGATCGCTGGTTAAAATTTTCCCGCCGTCGGTCTCGAGTTGTTCGGTCGTGAATTTGGCAGTGACGGTCGGCAATGTCGATGGTTTCTCGGAATTTTTGTTCGCCACGGGACTTCCAAAGGTGTGCATCATCGTCGAGGTGAGTAGTCCGACCAACACCGCACCGGTCGCTGCCGAAAGAAATCCTTGCCAACTGATCCGGTCGAAGAAAGCGTGACCACTCGGTTGAGCCAACATGAGAACGAACAGGAATGTCACCAAGATCGCCCCGGCGTAAACGATAATCGTCGCCACGCCGAGAAATTGCGCACCCGCATATAAAAAGAGGCCCGCCGTTCCGACCAGCGACAAACCGAACCAGATCGCACAATAGACCGGGCTGCGGCACGAAATCGCCCCGACCGCCGAGATCAACGTCGCGACGGCCAACACGCCAAAGGCACCTTCTTCTTCCCAATTGCCGAACTTCGACAATTGCGAACCGATCAATCCCAGCGCGACCATACAGAGAGCCACGCCAAGCCGCCAGCCGCGACGATTTCCTCGTGGCAGCATCAGCCAGATTCCCACCCCGCCCGCGACCGTCGCGGCGGGAATGATAAACGCGGCGTCGATCATGGGGACACCCCCATCGCCTTTGATTTCATCGGTTCGGCATCTTTCGTCTTGTCGTACACGCTCAATAGTTTTTCTTTGTCGAAGATCATTTCCTCGCGGCTGCGACCGGTCAGATCGAACAGGCTCGTCAATTCAATCGCATCGACGGGACAAGCTTCTTCACACATCCCGCAATAGATACACCGCAGTTCGTCAATCGTGAAACTTTCCGGATACTTTTCGCGGTCGGGCCAGGGACTTGGTGCGCCAACGATGTCAATACAATGCGCCGGACAAGCCGTCGCGCACAAGAAACAGGCAACACACTTCACCCGACCGCCGTCATCCTTATTCAACCGATGAACACCGCGATAGATTTCGGGATTGCCAATCGTCGGCCGTTGCTCGGGAAAGCTGACGGTGACTTTCGGGGCGAGCAAATGCTTAAACGTCGTGGTTAAACCTTGCATGAACAGCGGCAAGTACATCTTGCCAGCTAGCCCGAGTTTCGGTTCCTCGATCCAGGTGATATTAGGGTCGGTTGATTTCATACGTTGTACTCAAAGTGCGAACTAACGACGTTAAATGTCAAATTCCCCGATGACCAAATCCCAATGTCCAATGCCGAGCAATGTTCTCTTCCGGTCTTTCATTGGTCATTGGGATTTCGACATTGGTCATTTTTCCTATTCCGATTCTGCCTCTCTATTACGCGCGCAATTCCCGTTCCGCATCGAATCCCGACATGGTCACTCGCGGTCGATTGTCAGGTGTGAGGGGCGAAAAAATCGCCGCTACAACCCAGCCGACAATCGCCAGTATCCAACCGAATGCAATGTAGAACAATGGATTTCCGTTCCAACCCGTTTGTGCCCGATATTCGACCAACGCCGCCGTCGCGGCCAAATTCACCAAGCCCAGCGGGAGCATCACTTTCCACGCCAAGTTCATCAATTGGTCAAACCGAAAACGGGGCCAACTCCAACGGACCAACATGAAAAACAAAATCACGCCGACGACTTTCGCCCCCAACACGACCAATCGCAAGAGGGCAATGGGCCAGGTCACGGCCTCGTCCGGCGAACCGGTCAAACCCCAAAAATGCCAACCACCCAAATACAAAATGGCAATCAAGAACGACGCCGTAATCATGTGCAAAAACTCGGCGACCAAAAACAGCAGCAGCTTCATCCCGGCGTATTCCGTGTGATAGCCGCCGATCAATTCTTGCTCGCACTCCGGCAAATCAAATGGCAGCCGGGCCGCTTCGGCAAAAGCGGCAATGAGAAACACGATGAAACCCAAGGGTTGAATGAACAAATTCCACACGCCCGTCCGGGCTTGGTCGGAAATGATCGTGTCAAGGCGGAGCGAACCGGCCAACAAGACGATTCCCAAAATGCCCAGGCCCATCGGCAATTCATACGCAATGAGCTGCGCACTCGAACGCAACCCACCCAAAAAGCTGTACTTATTGTTACTCGCCCAGCCGCCGAGAATCACGCCGTAAACCGCAATGCTCGACAGGGCAAAAACAAAAATCAACCCGACATCGACGCCCGGCGCGACGACGAGTTCAATCGGTTCTGTCACGCCGACAAAATCCAGCGGCGGGATCATGCTCCCGAAGGGTATCACTGCGAACGTGGCAAGGGCAGCCGTCAAAATCACGAACGGTGCGACGGCGTACAGAACTTTATCCACGTGGGCGGGCGTGTAGTCTTCCTTCAGAATGAACTTCACGCCGTCGGCGAGTGGTTGGCCCAGCCCAAAGAGTTTGATCTTTGTGCCGGGAATGCCGACGCGGTTTGGCCCTTTGCGACCCTGCACCCAGGCGGCAATCCAGCGTTCGACCAGCACGAAATAGGCCGCCGCCGTCATCAGACCGCCGAGCAGCAAGACGATTTTGACCAGGGCGATGATAGTGGGGAGAGACATGGGGGAAACGATGAATGAGGAAGGACGGTTTTGGAAGCTGATTGCTAAAAAATAATCACGATGTGCTAGTCCCGGCTCCGGCTAAGTGCGCCAATTGATTGATCTTCAAATCGACGCCGATCGGGGGAATTGCATCGCCCCCGGCGACCGCCGAAAAATAAATGATCTCCGTGGCGACTTCATGCAGCACAGCCTTTGGGTTGTACAGGCCGGGCCGTTTGAGAAGCTGCCAGTAGACGGCTCCCTCGACCATTACGCCCGCCGGGGGACGAATTGCCCAGGAGAACGATTGCAGCCGGTCGGCGTAATTGACATACGAGCCGGACCGCTCGGCGAACGTCGCGCTCGGCAGTTGATGTGTGGCGATATCCCACAGCGGCGAGTGAAAAGCGTCCTGCACAACCAGCAAATCGAGCTTGGCTAAACGGTTGGCCGTTGTCGCGTCGATCCAATCCTTTTTATATCCGGAGGTGATCCAAACGCCCTTGATCTCGCCCGACTCAGCCCCTTTCAGGACATCTTCGAGCGTTGGAACTTTGCCACTCATAAAGCGGGCAACGACCGCTGTGACTCCCTTGCGGTTTGGTACTTTCTCGGCACGAATCGTAAAGCCACTCTTGAATTTTTCATCTTCGCCAATAATCGGGACCGGCCCGAGCGCGATGATCGCCTCTGGGTCGTGTTCTCGAACGAGTGTCGCGAGCAAGAAGGCTTCCTCCACCGTCAGGTGAGGCGACAACACCGCCGCCAATCGGCCAACCTTGCTCATCCGTTCATTCAATTCGCCCGGCAGTTGCGACCATTCAACATTCACCAGTTTGCCGTTTTTATCCTTATGGCGCGGCTCCGTATTACGGCCCGGATCATGGACATGTTTGAAGCCATAGCGGCCTTCATCACACATCCACCATTGATTGATGAAAGGGTTCTCCCGCGGTTTGAGCCGATAGACCGTGTCCTGATTTTCCTCGATCTTGATCGAACAGCCCGTCGAACAACCAGCACAAACTCCGTCGTGCCCCCGCATAAACCAAACCCGCTGTTGATAGAGAAAATCTTTATCACCCAGCGCGCCGACGGGACACAAATCAACGACGTTGCCTGACATTTTGTTATCAAGCGGATAGCCGGGGAAGACATCGATTTCTTCGTGCGAGCCGCGGTTGATGACCATGAGTTCGCTCGATCCAGAAATCTCGCGCGTAAACCGAACACACCGCGTACACATTACGCAGCGGTCCACGAATAGCTTCACCGTGTCGCCCATATCGCGACTGCGGCTGTGGAACGGCGCGATATCGGCCCGACGTTCGCTCTGACCATGTTCAAAGTG
>JAYUFG010000305.1:0-4766 GCA_043738845.1 Planctomycetaceae bacterium | reverse complement strand
CAATCGGCCTTAGTCTGCACCCGTGTGCCATCGAGCATCACGAGCGGGTCGGGCAACTCGGTCAGGACCGGCAACTGCTCGACGCTGGGCAACGCCGTCGGCTCTTTAGCTCGGGCCATGCGAACATTTCCTGCGATGAGCCAACAGAAAAAAGTGAACAACATTGTCACGGAACAGAACGCCGACGCCCACCGCGAATTTTGTAATGTCAATGTCATCGAGAACCGACTCCCCTCAGTGTGAATAATTTTTTGTCGATCAATGCTCTTGCCACAGTTTTCCAATGTATAGTCCGGCGAAGGAAAACGCAAAGACGGTGCCAAGCGAAGGAGAATACAGGTCGGTAGAATTAACGGGGACGAAGAATTCAGTGTTTTCGGTACAGGAAGGTCGGGTCCAGCGGACGGAGCTATTGCGTTGAGGAGAAGCTGGACGTTTCGGCGGAATAGGGCACACACTGCAAGCGGTAGGACACGCAACGCAACACTCTGCAGCGCGTCGCGCCTAAACGGTAGGTCGCATCGCGTGGACGCGACGGCTAAGTGGCTACAAAAGGCCGAATAAAGAACCGCCCCCCCTCGACCACAAAGGCTTGGCAACCTAACATAATCGGTTGTCATGCAACCTTGTGGAGCGGTGAAAATGGGTCAACAGCGAACTGAAAACGAACTTCGAGCGGCCTGGCAGGAAGTCGCCGGATACTTGAACTTCGCCACCGGTACGCCCGACCCGAAGTTTTTGAAGAGCCTGAACGCGATTTTCACCGGTTTGGAGATCAATCGGGCAGCGGCTGAGCCAGCCTGGAAGATGTTTTTCCGCCTCTTGCGGATCGAGTTGGCCGATTTGCAGCAGCACAATCCGACGTTCAAGGACATTAGCCAAGCGACCGCCGTCACCGATCTTACGGCCGATCATTTGTTGCCCGCCTATCGGTCACATCATCGTGATTTGCTCCATCATCAAGCCGATGCACTGCTGTTCAATTCGTTATTTGTTGGTCGGGCGTTTGAAGCGGTGTTTCGTCAGAGTGGTCCCTGGACCGAAACGAAACGGATCGTGACCGACGCCCGGTTGTGGTTGAATGATTTCATGGGTCATCGACCGGTCGCCGTGTTGGAAACGGAACAAAAGATCGAGCCTTATCCGCATGAAAAGGTCCGACCAATTCCATTGTACGTCGCCGGGGCAGGCACCGCGCCCGGCCGTTATCACACCCTGATTGAAACGACGCTCGCCATTTTGGCAAAGTCCAACGGGGCGATCCTCGACGCCGCCTCATTCGATTTGGAACTGCTCGAAGAATTGGCGGTCGATCCGCGCGCGTATGATTTCAACCATCCGGTGAATAAGCGGCCCAATTATCATTTCGGCCAATGGGATCCGCACCATATCGACCACAAGGGGCGTTATCGGCGGTTTGTCCTCGTGCAGGTAACGCTCGATGCCATTTTGGAACGGGTCGAAAAGAATAAGGTCATTCCTCGAGAGGAGTTAATGTACGAAGCGGCCGCCGTCCTCGCTGGCACCATACTCATGGCTACCGGCACCAGTGGCAGCGGACCAGAAACGCACGATTCTTCCGTTACCTTGATGAATCTCTTGCCGCGCATTGCCGCCTATCGCGATGCTTTTTACGAGCAACTGATTAAGCAAAGGACCGGCCCACATGCCGAGCGACTACGACACGAAGCAGCCGCCTTCAAGCAACCGTTCGCTGGAGCGCGGCAACACTTGAATATGGCTCTCGCGAGAAATCGGGCGTTGCAATTGCAAAACGTCAACTTGGCCTTAATCTATGCGCAGATGGGCTATCCCGTCGCCGCCGCCAAAACGATTCGCTCCGTTGCCGCCGTGAGTGCCCGTATGACATGTGATATTCAATGTCGCTTGGCCGAGGTCCGTCGGGCGTTGGATCGGGGAAAATTGAGCGAAGCGTCGGGCGACTTGCACAAGGTCGTTGATTTGTTGCATGACGCGGTCGAGTGTGGTGCGCTGATTGATCCTTGGAACATCATCGGGTTCAGTGGTCAGTTCAGTTTGTTTCCAACGTTGGAGAACAGCATTTACGACAACCGCGTCGATGAATTGCTCGATCTGGTCGAGGCTATTTTCCGCGAATATGCCCGGCTCTGGACCGCCGCTGCTGCGGTCGATCATCCGGAATTGCAAGAAACGGCGGGCAATGATTTCTTCGAGTTCGCGGTCTGGTTTGATCGGTTCGCCGTTCCAATGGTCCATCAAGTTAAGCGAGTGTTCGGGTTAGAGTCGCATTTGGCAGCGCAATTCGCGGCGGGAGCGTTGCATGCGTGGCACAAGGCGGGCACCTCGTCTGGAGACATTGCGTTTTGGCGACCGCACGCGGAACAGTTTGACTCTTGGCAGGCTTACGCTGCGGTCCTCGAAGCGTTGTTTGAAAAGGACGATTACAGTGCCTCGCTGGGGCTGTTGGTCCATTGGGCCGGTCAAGCTGATCGGGTCCATTTGGGCGAAAATGATGGTTCTTTTTCCGTGTTGGCAATGCGCTGGTTGCAGGGCGTTCTCCGCGCCGATGCGGCATCGTCACCGCAGCCGAAGACGACGCTCATTCGCCGCTTTCTCGATCATCTCGAAGCGAACGCCGAAGAGTTCTGGCAAATTCCCAAACTGGAATTGGACGATGGCGACGAGCAAGATCTGTTGTCCTACAAAAGAGGCCGCGAGCAACTGAGCGACGATGAACTCGATGATTTGTTTTCCGACGGAGATGAAATCGACAGTGAAGATTTCGACGCCGAAGCCAGCGACGAAGAATCGGAAGAAGGCGAAATGTTCGACGCTGCTTATGACGATGTGGTCTATCGCGACAGCACCGACGACGGCGTGGAGAGTCCGATCTTTGGCGATGGCGACCAAACGACCGAATACGAACTTGAATTCGAATCGCGGCGTATCGAGGAGCGACTTGAATTTCTCGCGACGGTCGCGGAACTGTGGAAAACCAGCGCGCCCGCCTTTGCCGATGCCTCTTCGGTCGAAAGTGCCGCCGCCATTGAAACGCTCGCTGCCTGGCGCGAGCAGGCCGTGAAGAACCGCCGGGGGCTGCTCAACTTACTGAAACAGGTTCGCGAAACGCCCCTCATCGACGGGACGGGAGGCGATTCACCCGTCGAGTATGATCGCCGCCGCGTGGTGAAAGAATCGCTTTTGGAGACGATCATTTCGACCTGTGTGATTACGGCCGATGCGATTCGCTGGATTCAAGGTGCGTTATACACGGTTCAATCGCAACAGACTGTTAGCAAGGAGAACAAAGGGAAGTCGAAGGAAACGCCCCCATGTTCATCCACTGGTTCACCGTTCACTGGGTTGTCATCCACGGCGTCGCCGTCCGTTGCCTCGCCGTCCGAGCCTGATGCCGAGCGGGCAGAGGAAAGTAGTTCGGCGGAAATCATCGCCCTGTGGAGCGCGTTGGTCGCCAACCGGTCGGAACTTATTCGCGAACGTTGGCCGCAGGCGGTCGTTGCGCTCCGCCGCTTGTCATTGTTGTACATTCCGCTTAATCGCGATGGCGTTCCGCACAAAATTGTCGCGACCCGCTGTTTGCATCATGCAATCTCCGATCTTTTGGAGCGACTTCCACGCCTTGGTCTGTTGAGAGAATCGTGCCAATTGTTGGCGACAGCGCGGTCGATGGAGCAGGACCATCCGATCGGGCCGGGTGCAGTCAGCGAGTTCGACCGTTTGTTCGAGGTCGGGTACAAGTCACTCGTCGAGAGTATGGTCGAATCGTCAAGTGTTGTGCAACCGCGACCCGCGACGGTCGATGCCGAGACACCGGACGAAGTCCTGGTAGCCCATCTGCAACAACTGACCGAGTCGCTCGTCGCCCAATGGTTGGCCCATAGCCGGACGTTGCGACTTTCGATTCTGGAAAAAGTTTCCGGCGAACGCGACTGGAACGCCGTCAAAAAATTCATCGAGAAGTACGGTCGCGAGATTTTCACCCAACAGTTTCTCGGCATGGGCAATCTTAGGGCGATCCTGCATCAGGGTGTTGAGGCGTGGCTCGATTCGTTGAGCGAAGAGCCAGAAACGTCCGATTGGAAACTGGTCGCCGACCTGGGCGACAAACTTCCCCGCAGTGAGGCCATTCAACATCTGTCGCTGATTATGGAAGCAATTGTCGAAAACTACGGTGAGTATCGCGACTACAACACGACCACTACCCATTCCGATCGCGGCGAAATGATCTACACCCTGCTCGATCTGCTGCGGCTGAAGATGGGATACGAACGGATCAATTGGAACTTGCGGCCGCTGGTGATGGCCCATGACGTCCTGGTCCGTCACGGTCGGGATGAGGCGGCCGAATTGTGGCGGAGGGCGATTGTCGAGCGAACCTCGGAAGAGGCCGAGAAACATGTGCGGCGTTTGCAGCAACTGCAAATCAAACACTCGTTGCGAATTGTGACGCTCGCGGATCGAATTGGCGAGCGATTCATCCGCCCTTTGGCCATTGACCGGTTGTGTGCTCTGGTGCATCCAGCGGTTCAGGAGATGCAACAAGGTTTAACGCCGACCGCATTTCAGGCTCTTGAACAAGAGGCGAACGAATTGGCCGCAGAGCCAGCCGGGGTGGGACTCGACGTGCCCGATTGGATTATCGCTCTGGAAGAGGCGGCGTCCGACGCCCTCTCAACCTCGGCAGAATTGGACGCTGGCGGAAACGGCTCGCTCGCGATCCCCTGGACCCGATTGACCTGGGACGAAATTCAAACGCAACTGAC
>JAYUFG010000304.1:0-12660 GCA_043738845.1 Planctomycetaceae bacterium | reverse complement strand
TGGCCCGCGCGGGACACGAAGGCAAGATGACGTTCCATATCAAAGACCTGTCCAACGATGACGAACCTTTATTGACGGCGACGACGACGCATGAGATTGTCGGCGATTTTTCCAACGAACTTCCGTTTACGATTGGCGGTCGGACCAAGGGCGAAAGTCACTTCGACGGAATGATCGACGACGTTCGGCTTTCCGACGGACCTCTCTCGGTGCAACAGTTGTTGTTCACGAGCGAAGGGGTCAAACAGAACACGATTGGCTATTGGCAATTTGAAGCCAAGCCCGACGTCCTGCATGATTCCTCGCCGAATGCCCTGCACATTCAACCGGCGGTCCATAAAGTAACGACGCCCAACGACGTTCACCGGACGGCTTGGCGAGATTTTTGCCACGTGTTGCTGAATTCCAACGAGTTTTTGTACACCGAGTAAGAGCCAGCACATTAAATAAACTTTGTCTTTCACTGCGCGAATGACGACAATCACGACGGTTATCGATGCGCCGACCTTATCGTCACGCCACGCAAGAGTAACGGCCAAGGATGGCTTTGCCATGTGCAGAGGACAAAGTAAATTCGGGAATTTATTTTGGGCCAATTCCTAACGACCGATTTTCCCCTTAGAAAACATCTGCAACGCTTCCGGAAGTGCTTCGCACTCGGCTGCGAAGACTCGCGCAGCGAGCGTGTCGGGCGTATCGCCCGGCAGGACCGGGACTTTGTGTTGCAGCACGACTGGGCCATGGTCGTATTGATTGTCCACAAAATGGACCGTGCAACCGCTTTCACACTCGCCCGCCGCCAAGACCGCCTCGTGAACGTGATGGCCGTACATCCCATGCCCGCAGAATTTTGGAATTAACGAGGGGTGAATGTTCAGCACGCGGCGTTCAAAGTCGGACGGGATACGGATCAGTTTAAGAAACCCGCCCATCACGACGACGTGTGGATTCTGTTCCCGAATCACGGCGAAGATATTCTCGCTATAGACCTCGACCGAGGGGAAATTTTTCCGCTCGCATGTCAAGGAGTGAATTTGTGCATTCTTTGCGAGTTGCAAACCTTTGGCCGTCGGGTTGCTCGAAATAACGAGAGGGATCTCCGCGTCGAGTGTTCCGGCCGCTATTTTCTCGAGCAAATTGCGGAGCGTCGTTCCGCCACCGGAGATCAGCACGACCATCTGCAGCGGCGACAGGGGAAACGACAATGGATTCAATTGTTCCACGTGAAACATTTTCGGTATTTTTGAGCCTCTCGGAACACCTTCACCCGGCCCTCTCCTAAAGAGATGAGGGAAAATTTGCCCGTTAATTATTTCGTAACTATTTTACTTTCCACGCTTCGTCGAAGAAATCGGCGGCGGTCACCTTGCCGGGATAACGAGAGTTCGGCGGAGTGTTCAGGTCGATCACGGCCCAGTCGGGCAGCTTGGGCACCTGTCGGGCGTTATTCAAATAATCGTAATCGCGAAACGTAAAACCGCTGTTCAAAACAACGTACCGCTTCGCGTTGAGCGGATTCGGATAGACCATCACGAGGGCATGATGATCGGCGGAAAACGATTGCTTGCCGCTGGAAATTTCTTGGTCGTTCCATCGGAATGGCAACTTGTCGGCAATTTTCGCGAGGACTTGATTGCTCTTGGGATCGCCCCACAGAATCAAATTCGCGTTGGCGATGTCGTTTTCGGAAACGTCCTTGTCGTCCTTCACGCGAGCCTCTCCGCGAAAGTGGGACCGCCAGTGCGAAATCGAGCGGGGGAGTTCGGCTTTCACCCATTGATCGAAGGCGGCATTTTGCGATTCACCGGTCGGACGCACGATCAGAAACGAATCCATGAAAGCATCATCAATTGGTCCTTGCAAGTTGTGTTGTTTGCGAAGACCATTTTCGGGCCGCTTGCCAACTTGCCATTTGTCGTTTTCGTCGTGATGCAAGTAGCAGGTCCACGATTTGTCGGACAGACCCTTTGGCGCGTCGAGGGGTTGATCGTCCACCGAGAGTCCCGGCGGTACGTCGAGCGGGAATGGACACCAACCGGGTGTGAACTCGATTTTCAAATCGGTCACACCGTCGGTCTTGACGACAATGTCGTTCTGATCGTATTCGCCTTGCACGGTCGCCGCGTCCCAGTGGGCGGTCACGCCTTCAATCGTGACCCAGCAGCAATGATTATACTTGAGCGTTTGGGTGGTGAAGTGGAGTCGCTGCGGAAAATGATCGCGGCTGCCTAATCCGGCGATTTTGCTGAGCGTATTCTCGACCGTGATTTTCGCCTCGGGGTGATAGGCGTGTTTCGTGCCTGGACCAAGGATGTGCCGCAGTGTCAGACCTTCTTGCTCAAGAGCCTTCTCCATCACGTCGGCCGCTTGCTTTTGTCCGTCGTCCGCTCCGCTATACGCGACGGTCGGGCAGTGCCGCACGTTGGCCGCGTAATAGGGACAATCGTACATCCGCCACAGTTTCTTTTCGATGTCGGTCGGAGCGACTTTTTCGTTTTGATAGACTTTCAGAAATTCCGGCGTCTCACTGAAGCCCGCACCCGGGTTGGCGGCGAACCAATAACTTGGATAATGCACGGCCAGATGCCAGACTCCCGCCCCGCCCATCGAGAAACCACGAATCGAGGTCAGGTCGTCATCGGCTCGATAATTGGCTCGCGTGGAGTCAATCGCTTCGAACACATCGACCTCGCCCGCGAATTTGAAGGCGTTGCAATAGCGGCCATAAGGGTGTAGCACAATTGTATCGTTGGGCATAAATTGACCGGGGCTTTTCAAATGCTCGTCGAGAAAGTTCACTTCGCTCAAGTTTTCTCCGCGACCATGTAGCCAAACATCGAGCCGATAGCGGCTGGCCGTTTTGTGCGTGTACGAAGTGGGCAGCACGATTCCGTAGGGCTGAACCGAACCGTCGATTTTGGAAACGTAACCACGCACGGTGAGTCCGTTGGTCGGCGTGGTCCAAGATGTGTCGCCTGCGGAAAGGAGTTCGGCCCGCGCGATTCCGACCTTCAACAGATTCTTGGCTTTGGCAATGTCACCAACGGCGAAGAACTCGTTGTACTTGATGGCGTCGCTGACCGCTTTGTGAAAAATCCGGATGTCGGGCAAGTGCCGCTGGGCGACGGGGTCTTTGCGCTTGGCCAGATCGTCGAGCAACTTGCCCAGCGAAGTCAGGCCCCCGTTTAATTCCTCTAAATCGGCGGCGGGAACTTGCACACCCGGCGCAGGAACGGGGCGGACTTTCTCGGTGACATTGTCGGCTGGACCATCGGCCCGAGCGGCGGAAAAACAGGCCAACAAAAATCCGAGTGTTATCGAGCAACGAACGAGCGGAACAGAGTGAATCATAATGTCGTCCTCAAGGATGCCAAAAAAATCGTGGTGCGGCGGGCCGTTTAACGGCCGGTTGGCACGGACCTTCAGCATACTTTGCCCATGCCCGAGAGGCCAGATGGCAAAACAACGCTGTAACGAACGTGCGTGTCAGTGGACGATTTGGGGCGTTAGTATTGAGAGTTCCCGGCGTCGCTGGCGGATCGGCGAAGGTATATTTCCTGCTTGTTTCTGGTCGTAAGGCAGTTTACATTCGTAGGGCTGCCGACAGCTTGTGAATGAATTGAACTGCGACCGAACGGTAGCGGACCATTGTTTTGCGACTCACAGGTGCTTTTGCGAACAAAGTATGATAATTCGCGAACTCTTGGTCCGCACAGCGGACGCTACAACTGCCAATCGACGCATTCTTCAATTCATTCACAAATCTTGAGACTTTCCGCCTTGGCCCACCTCTGTTTTGAAGGAACGCAACATGTTTCATCGTTTGATTTGCCTGGCCCTGCTTCCGACGCTCGCTTGGCTCACGTCGTCTCCGCCCGTTCAGGCTGCCGAACCGTTGCTCAAAGCCAACGAGTTTGTGGCCGTTATCGGCGACTCGATCACCGAACAAAAACTGTACTCGGTCTACATCCAGGATTATTTGTTGCTCTGTCAACCAGAGGCCAGTTTGCGGGTTGCTCAGTTCGGCTGGGGCGGCGAGACCGCCGCCGGTTTTGAACGGCGGATGGAAAACGACATGCTCCGCTTCAAGCCAAATGTCATCACGACCTGCTTCGGCATGAACGATGGCGGATATTCGCCCATGAATCCCGACAAGGCTAATGGTTACAAAAACGCGCAAACGAAAATCGTGCAGCGTTGCAAATCGGCGGGCGTGCGGACAATTGTCGTTGGCTCACCAGGCTGTGTCGATTCAGACACATTCCGCAATAGTCCCGAGGCCGCGCAGATGTACAACAAGACCTTGTCTGAAGAACGCGACATTGCCAAGGGGGTCGCACAAGCGGAAGGAGTCGCCTTTGCCGATGTTTACGGGGCGATGTACGACACGATGACGAAGGCCAAAGCCAAGTATGGCAATAAATATCATGTCGGCGGTGGCGACGGCGTTCATCCCTCTCAGAATGGTCATCTCGTGATGGCTTATGCCTTTCTCAAAGCCCTGGGCTGCTCCGGCGAAATTGGCAAGATCACCGTCGATCTGACCGCCGACAAGTGCGAAGCCAGTGCGGGCCACAAAGTCGTTGCGTGTAAAGCGGGCAGCGTCGAACTTGAAAGCACGCGCTATCCGTTCTGTTTTTTCGGCGATCCGACCAAACCCGACGCGACGACGGGGGTACTCGAATTTCTTCCGTTTAATCAAGACCTCAATCGATTGACGTTAGCTGTCAAAGGTGGCAATGCAGAAAAGTATACGGTCACCTGGGGCAAGGAGAGCAAGACTTTCACCAAGGAACAGCTTGCGACCGGGATCAACCTCGCGGCAGAGTTTCTTGACAATCCGTTCAGCGGCCCGTTCCAAAATGCCCAAAAAGTGATCCAAAACCAGCAAAACTTTGAGACGCCGCTGGTGAAAGATCTGCTGACCAAGCTGCCGAGTTTCAAAGCGATGTTGCCCGACGAGAAAGAGGCCTTCGACAAGATTGCCGCTTCGGCCGTACAGCGGGACGGCGACTTGGCAAAGGCGTCGGCAGCAGCGGTCATGCCAGTGCCGCACAGCCTGAAAATCGAGGCAGTGAGGTAGGTAGTGGACCGGAAAGGACCACCGTAAATGGGTTCGATTTCGGAAGTGCCCAAATCTCCGGTTTTTTCTAAATTACCCCGAAAGGGTGATAGTGGAGTCTGTAATTGCGAGGAATAATGATATTGTGAGATGCGGTTCATTCTGTGTCTCCCGCCCTTCGTAGGTTCCTGCCCCACCTGCGAAGGGCTCTTTTTTTGCGCTGATCCTAAAATACCAAACTAAAATACCAAAGGAGACTCCACGGACTCGCGGGGCTTTTTTCGGTATCTTATGGTCATTCCGAAAAAACTCACCTAAGTGCCGCCAATTCGGCGTAACTTCTTGTGCTGCCTTGACCATCCCTGCGGGGACCGATACGATTTTGGCTTGCGAACTCGGCCCGGCCGAGTTTTTTTGGATGGACCTTTGTGATAAGATTCACAAAGTCTGGAATCGGTCAGTTTATCATTAGTTTATCTGTCTCGCACCAAGGTGTAAGGGAAGGCGCATCGCTTGGTTTTTTGCGTGTGCCCCTCTTGAGGTTGGTGTGTCCACTAGGGTTTGGTTATGGATGCCATTTTGCCCGTCCTGTTGTTTGTCGTTTTAGCCGCCGGTTTGTCGGTTGGCATGATGCTGGCCGGAAAGGTGCTTGGCCCGAAGCGCAATAGTGCGGTCAAGCAGATGCCGTATGAAAGCGGAATGGACCCGATCCACGACACGCGGCGGAAATTCGACGTCCGCTTTCACTTGGTCGCGATTACGTTTCTTGTTTTCGATGTGGAACTTTTGTTCCTCTATCCCTGGGCAACTGCCGCGCGGCCGGAAATTGATCCGACCAAACCGGCTCGCGGGATTGATGCGGTGGTAGAAATGGGTCTCGTTTCCAGTCGCGGTCTCGTCTTTGCCGAGGTCATGGTCTTCATCGCTTTTCTGGCGATTGGTTTTGTCTACGCATGGCGTAAGGGAGTTTTTCGATGGCGATAGAGATCCCCGAAAATGTCGTGGTCAGCAAACTGGACGAACTGGCCAGTTGGTGCCGCAAGAATAGCTTGTGGCCAATGCCGTTTGCGACCGCCTGCTGTGGCATCGAACTGATGGCGACGGGTGCCAGTAAGCACGACATCGCCCGTTTTGGTGCGGAAGTGTTTCGTTTCAGTCCGCGTCAGTGCGACGTGATGATCGTCGCTGGTCGCGTCGTGATGAAGATGCTGCCCGTGCTGCAACGCATTTGGCAACAAATGCACGAGCCGAAGTGGTGCATTTCGATGGGTGCCTGTGCTTCGACCGGCGGGGTGTTCGACACCTATAGTGTCGTGCAAGGGATCGACCGCTTCATTCCAGTGGACATGTACATTCCTGGATGTCCTCCGCGACCTGAGCAATTGTTGCAAGCCATCATCGACTTGCAGGACAAAATTCAGGCGGAAGGGACGATCTCGGGCAAGGAGTTCAGCACTCGCGAACGTCAGCAGCCGAAGCGGGCATTGATAGAAATCCCGACGCTGTCGCGGACCGACAGTTCCCGCACGCCGACGTTTTAGAGTTCGAGCGTTCCTGTAGGTCAGGTACCCCGTACCTGACAATCATATACCTGAAAATCGCAACTTATCCTTTCACACAAATTCGCCATGACCGAACAATCCACCTTGGATCAATTAACGCAGACGATTACGGGCGTGAAGACGAGCGCGTTCCGTGGTGAGACGCGGGTGGTGGTTTCTAAAGCGGCGATGTTCACCGCTCTCAAGCTGCTCAAAGAAAAATGCCGGTTTGATCTGCTGGTCGATGTGACGTGCGTCGATTATTTGAACTATCGCGACGCGACAGATCGCTTTGGCTTGGTCTATTTGTTGGCGAATACGGAGACGAGCGAGCGAATCACAGTGCGGGTGTTTGTGAACGAGCCGGACTTGAATGTCCCGTCGGTCGTTGCGTTGTGGGAAGGGGCGAATTGGTTCGAGCGGGAGGTGTACGACATGTTTGGGATCGTCTTTACGAGCCATCCCGATTTGCGGCGTATTCTCATGCCGCAGGAGTTTGTCGCATTCCCTTTGCGTAAAGATTATCCGTTGCAAGGTCGCGGCGAGCGCCACAACTTTGAAGTTCTAACACGCGAACAAGGGTGAGGGGGAAACATTGAACAATGAGCAGTGAACAAGGAACAAATTCGGATTTGGTGCAGCGAACAAAGGCGTTTGCGTTGCGCGTTATTCGAGTTTATTCCAGCCTGCCGAAAAATGCGGTCGCAAAAACATTGGGTCATCAACTGTTGCGTAGTGGAACATCAGTCGGGGCGCAGTATCGTGAAGGTCGTCGAGCACGTTCGCCAGCGGAATTCGTGAGTAAGTTGAAGAGTGCGATGCAGGAGTTGGAGGAAACGGAGTATTGGTTAGATTTGATCGTGGAGGCGGAATTGCTGCCTGCCAGTCGCTTGGCTCCGCTCCGGGACGAGGCAGAATAGTTGATGCGAATGCTCGCCGCGTCAGTTCGCACCGCAAAGAAGAAGAAAGAATAAATAAGTCTGCATTTTGTTCACTGTTGATTGTTCATTGCTCACTGTTCTCTAATTATGGCTACTGCCTCCTCACCGCTTGATCTTGCCCACGACGAACCACAGGATTACCTGTGGACGTTGAACTTTGGCCCACAACATCCGGCTACGCACACGACGTTGCGATTGGTGCTGAAGCTGGATGGAGAACGGGTCGTTGATGCGATGCCGGATATTGGTTATTTGCACTCGGGCTTCGAGAAGATCGGCGAGCATCTCGATTACAACCAGTACGTGACGGTCACGGACCGGATGAACTACATTTCGCCGATGGCGAATAATGTCGCTTGGCACGGTGCGGTCGAGAAGCTGCTCGGTTTGGAACTGACGCCCCGCTGTATTTATATCCGCACCTTGATTTGCGAACTGGCCCGGATCAGTGACCACCTGTTGTGTAACGGTGCGGTTGGGCTGGATACGGGTGCGCTGACGTTTTTCCTATATGCCTTTTATCAACGCGAAGTTATCTACGATATTTTCGAGACGCTGTGCGGTGCCCGCTTCACGAATAGCTACACTCGTGTCGGCGGTTTGATGCACGACATCACTCCGCTCGTCGTGGAAAAAGTGCGGACTTTTTGTCGCAACTTTCCGAAGACGCTCGACGACATGGATCGCTTGCTCAATCGCAATAAAATTTTCGTGGATCGAACGAAGGGGGTCGGAATTCTCACTCGCGAAGAAGCGATCAGCCGCAGCGCGAGCGGGCCGATTGCCCGGGCCAGCGGTGTCACCCGTGATTTGCGAAAAGATTCGCCGTATCTCGCGTATAAAGACCTCGACTTCAAAGTTTGTTGCTCGAACACAGGCGACTCGTTCGCTCGATATTTAGTCCGTCAGGCGGAAATGCGGGAGAGTTTGAAGCTGGTTGAGCAACTGGTGGAGAACATCCCGGCCGGGCCGTACAACGTGGGTATCGAGCAGCGGACTGCGCCGCCGAACAAGAAGATGGTTTACTCGACCATTGAGGGCTGCATTTCGCATTTTGAATTGGCGATGAGCAATCGCGGTTTCGAGGTTCCGCACGAAGAGAGTTATGCGGCGATTGAGGCTCCGAACGGAGAGTTAGGTTTTTACATCGTCGGCGACGGGACCAACGTCGCCTATCGCGCTCGCTGTCGTCCGCCCTCGTACATTCACTTCAGTATGTTCCCGCACTTGATTCGGGGGCACACCTTGTCGGACATTGTAGCGGTGCTGGGGAGTTTGAACATTATCGCGGCGGAGTTAGACCGATGAGGCGGGGGCAGGTGTGGGAGCAAAGTGAGTTAGTAAGTTACCGTGAAAACATTGAAAAACTTGAACTAAATGACGAATGAAAAATGACGAATGGCTAAGTCAATGAAAAATGCTCAAATGACGAAGGGCGTTGTTCCGCGAGAATCGTTTGTACTTTCGTCACTCGACATTTTTCATTTGGTCATCGATTAGTCATTCGTCCTTAGAACATTAGTCATTCACCCATCATGCCTGCCACCGAACGTATCCTCACCGAAGACATGGTCGCCGCGATCAAGGCGTACTTCCCTCGCTATCCGTCTAAACAGGCGGTTACGCTGCCCGCGTTGCACCTGGTCCATGAGCGATTGCGACAGGTGCCGCTCCAGGCGGTCGTCGAAATTGCCGAACTGTTGGAACTGGCTCCAGCGCAAGTCCAGGATACGTTGTCGTTTTACGGATTTTTTCATCAGGATCAGCCGCACGGAAAAACGCGGGCCTGGGTCTGTCGGTCGATTTCGTGCATGTTGCGGGGGGGCGAGGAAGTCCTCGAACACCTGTGTCACGCCGCCGGGATCAAGCCGGGCGAAACGACCGCCAACGGAGAATTAACGGTCGAGTTCGCGGAGTGTCTTGGTGCGTGCGACTTTGCTCCCTGCATGTTGGCAGGCGACACGCTGCATAAGAATTTGGACAATGCGGCGGCAGAGAAGTTTGTCGCGGAACATAAAATCAAGGTGCAATCAAAGTGACCGAGGATGTGCCATGTACTTTTTGTATTTATTAGTTGGATTGGCTTTCTTTTTTGGTAATGCCGCGACCATATTCGCCGAAGACACTGAACCCTATACACACGAGATGCCAGCCGGAGGAATTAAACCCGATTCCAAAAAATGGAGTGAGGTTGTTGGTAAAAAAGTCGTTATTGAGGGTGTCGCCTGGGGGTCGTTGGAACAAGGCTTTGGTGAGTACGTGTTGTTGGACGGCCCTCGCGTTTACGTTGAAAATGCTGGTTTTCTCGATAAGAAAGCCTACGGCGGATTGGTTCGAGTGATGGGAAAACTAACATTGGAAGTGATTCCAGCGGCAAAACCACTTTCGCAAGGCCCAACGAATGAAGTGCAGATATACAAATTGCGTGAGGTGACTTGGGAAAAGATTGATCGAGTCGATTGGCCGTGGATGAAGCAGATCGTTGTGAAATAACTGTTGTCGATCCTGTGATTGGATTGGCGACTAAGAAATTGATATTTGTTGTCGGTTGTTCGGTTTTTTGAAACCGGTAAAGTCGAACGACACCTTTGGAGTCCGCCGTGTTTGAACCTGTCCTACTTGCCAACGTCAATAAGCCCGATGGTTACACGCTGCGCGGTTATGAATCGACCGGCGGATATACCGCTCTCAAAAAGACGCTCAAGGAAAAAACGCCGGTCGAGGTCATCGAAATCGTCAAAGCGAGCGGTCTGCGGGGGCGCGGTGGTGCGGGCTTTCCGTGCGGATTGAAGTGGTCCTTTTTGCCGAAGGATCATCCTGGTCCGATCTACATGTGCATCAACGCCGACGAGAGCGAGCCGGGGACGTTCAACAATCGCATCATCATGGAGGGCGACCCGCACGAGATTATCGAAGGGATCATTCTCGGCTGTTTCGCGACGAAGGCGACAACCGCGTATGTCTACATGCGGTACGAATTTCCGCTCGCTTGGCAAAGGATGCAAGGGGCGATTGACGAGGCTTACGCCGCTGGGTATCTCGGTAAGAATATCCTCGGCACGAATTTCTCGCTCGATATTTACATGCACCGGGGGGCGGGTGCGTATATCTGCGGAGAAGAGACGGGCCTGATCGAAAGTTTGGAAGGGAAGCGGGCGTGGCCCCGGATTAAGCCGCCGTTTCCTGCCGTGGAGGGAGTTTTTCGCAAGCCGACCGTGGTCAACAATATCGAAACGATGGCCTGCGTCACGCACATTTTGCGGCTGGGTGTCGATTGGTTTAAGTCGATGGGCGTTCCGGCCGATCCGAAAAATCCGCGCGACCCCGGCAGCTATGGCCCGAAACTGTATTGCCTGAGTGGTCACGTCAACAAGCCGGGTTGCTATGAAGCACCGCTGGGCATCACATGTCGGCAACTGATTAACGAGTACGGCGGCGGCGTCTGGAAGGGTCGCAAGGCGAAGGCCGCGATTCCCGGCGGAATCAGCATGGGTTTATTCACCGAGGCGGAACTCGACACGCCGCTCGATTTCAACGGGCCGGGCAAGGTCGGCTGTTTGGGACTGGGAACGGCGGCCGTCGTTGTGATGGACGAGACGGTTTCGATGGTCGATTTCCTCTACAACAGTTGTCGCTTTTTCTCGCATGAAAGTTGCGGTCAATGCACGCCCTGTCGCGAGGGAACCACCTGGTCGCTGCGAATGCTTGAGCGGATTCGGGCGGGCAAAGGCCGTCTAAAAGATTTGGACCTGTTGTTGGAAATCGGCGACACGATTGGAATCATTCCCGGCACGACCATTTGCGGCTTGTCGGACGGAGCAGCCTGGCCGATCAAGAATGCAATTCGGAAATTTCGACCAGAGTTCGAAGAGTATATAAAGCGGACGAATCCGACGGGATACATGGTGACGGAAGCGGTGCAGGCGTTGCAATTGGTCGGAGGACATTAGAAACACGTGTCATCAATAACCACATTTTCTGAGCGACTTGATTCGCTGTCGATTCCGACGGTCATGGAGGTTTTGCGCAAAATGGTCAATGACGTTCTGCAAGGACGCGATCCGACTTTGGCCGCACTGCGGATTCACGGGGAAGCCATCGGCGCACAAATGGTGGTGGTTGGTGGAGTCGCAGTAATTGTTTATGGTTATCGGCGTCCGACCCAGGATCGCGACGTGCTGGTCGATCAACAACATGCCGACGAGTTGGCGTTCCGCCTGATGGACGACCCTGATTGGGAACGGTTAGAGATTCGTCAGTACGCATTTTTGTATCGCCCGACCGGAATACAAGTCGATTTTCTGGTCTCCGGACATTTGGCGCAAATGGGTCGCCCTTATGTTTTTCCGCGTCCGCAAATTCTCAATGCCGAACGGACGCTCGAAGGAATTCCCGTCGTTGGGTTGCATGACCTGTTGTGGATGAAGTTGTTGGCTGGCCGAATGCGCGATTTGGGCGACCTGATGGAACTCTGCAAACGTCATCTGACGGAGATCGAGCCGGAAAAGGTGCTGTTTCGCTTGCAGCCAGAAGATGATGATTTGCGACAATTGTTTCTCGATATTCTCCGCAAAGCACCGATTGAATTAGAAAACGAACGCCGCTTGGGCCAGCATCCGCCCGGCGATGACCCAACAAAAAAAACGAATTAACAAAACAGATACGCACATGTCTACGATTATTGTCAACGGAAAAGACGTCGAAATCGGCGATTCAGAACGTCTGAACGGGATTCAAGTTGCCGCACGCGCTGGCTGCGACGTGCCCCACTATTGCTGGCATCCCGGCATGTCGGTCGTGGCCAGTTGCCGCATGTGTCTCGTCGAGATCGGCGACAAGAAGCCCGACGGTACGATCGCCATGCAGGGGAAGCTATTTCCCGGTTGCCAGACTCCCGTCAAGGACGGCACGGTGATCGTGTCGAACAGTGAGAAGGTCAAGGCGGCGCAGAAGGCGACGCTGGAGTATTTGCTCCTCAACCATCCGCTCGACTGTCCCGTGTGCGATCAGGCGGGCGAGTGTGGTTTGCAGGATTACAGCTATGAGTTCGGTCGCGGCTACAGCCGCCTCCAGGAACCGAAGAACATCAAGCCGGACAAGGACTACATTGGCGACC
>JAYUFG010000303.1:0-12667 GCA_043738845.1 Planctomycetaceae bacterium | reverse complement strand
GTTTTTCGTTTCGGAAGATGAAAAAATCCACTGCTAGCAACACAGCTTGAGAAATTTAGGCCAAATAAACAGGGGTTTTGACGTGCGATTGCCCTGCCGTCACGCTGCTGGTACAGTACCGAAAGAAAATCCGCAAAATGAGAATCACCGTCTTGCGTTCAACGAATATTGGAAAACTCATCGCACTCGTCGTAGCGTGTTGCGCCGTGACGGTTCGCGGCGGCGAAATCAAAAAGGACGATTCCGCTTGGGGACATTTAGTCGGCAGAATCGTTTGTGATTGCGATCAGCCGATTGTGCCAGAAGAATTTCCAACCGGCAAAGACGAAGCAGTCTGCGGAAAAACCATGCAAAGCGAGATGCTGCTCGTCAACGCGAAGGATGGCGGGTTGGCGAACGTCTATGTGTTTCTCGCGACCGATCCGAAGGGTCCGGTGATAAAGATTCACCCCGACTATGAAAAAACTGAGGGGGACAAGGTCATTTTGGATATGTCGAAAGGACGATTTGTTCCGCACTGCATCGCCGTAAGAACGACACAGATTTTAGTCACCGCAAAACACGATCAATTATTATATAGCCCATTGCTATGGGGTTTTAAAAACATGGTCGCCGTTCCCGAAGGTCAGCGAGTGCCAGAAATGGAACATCGACTGAAAAACTCAGAAAACCTTCCATTTGTTGTTCGTTGCGGCATTCACCCCTGGATGGCCGGCTGGATTCTCGTTCGCGACAATCCCTACATGGCCGTGACCGATGAGAGTGGCCGGTTTGAGATTCGCAACTTGCCTGTCGGCGAATGGACGTTTCAACTGTGGCACGAAAAGTCAGGCTGGATTCGCGCCGGAAAATTGGCAGGCGAAAAGGTCGAATGGCCCAAGGGTCGCCTGACCACCAAGATCACCGCAGATTCCAAGACGAACGCCCGCAACGACCTGGGCGAACTCCACGTCGATTCCAAGCTGTTCGAGGACGCGAAGTAAACTTGCCTCCGTTGCAGCCGTATTCGCGACGGTGAAACCGCCCTTACGCCGCGCGGCGTTCCGCAGGAGCGGGCGTCTTCTTCTGGCCCGACTGACGGCTCTCGTGAGACGCATCAATTCGCATCCCCTCCGGTAATTTGGCCGGAGCAGATTCAACCGCCGGTCGTTGCGCAACCCGATGGGTTGTCTGCTGAGAGAAACCCGACGGCAAACAACCGGCCAAACGACCGAGGAGTTGCGTGAACACCGCTGGTGAAGGCAAGCTACTGACCGCGTCGGCCAAAACGGTGAATGGATGCAGGAACAGCGATTTCAATTTGCCACGTTCGGCCGCGTGCAGCCAGAACATTCGTTCCGCGTGCAGGCCATGACGAAATCCGTGACCGTCCCAACTGGGAAGTTCATCGGCCAGAATTTCAACTCGTGGGTCAAACACGGACTCATATCCGGTCGCGTGTAATTCCATGGCCAACTGAATGTCGGCCAGGTCGTTGCCCAGAGTGTTGGGCAACCCACCACCGACCGCATCCAAAGCTCCGACCCGATAAAAAGCGGCTGATGATGAAGGACCAAATAAGGTGTGCTGCTGATCGGGACCGAGCAATTTTTCGGCGGTCCGGAGCGAGCGAGTAACGCGAGTTCCGCCCGAGCGATACATCACACCGGCTGACAGCGGTCGATGCGAATCGTCGGACGACAGGATCAAAGGCGCGACGGCGGCGACTTGCGGATTATCGAACGACTCGAGCGCGGCGTCGGCCCACCCTTCTTGAACTTCCATTCCAGCGGACAGAATGTGAACGATGGGTGCCTCGCTCCTCGCGATGCCCACGTTCGCACATTCGATATATCTTGATCGCGGCCGCGCGGCCAAGAACCGCACCTCCTCCGCCAGATTGTACGGATCGTCGTAGTCCGTGTTCAAGATGGCCAGGACTTCACAGTCGTCCGGCCGGTTTGCTAAGACCGAAACGAGCGTTCGCTCGAGTTCGGCGACATTTCCCAACACTGGAATAACAATGGACAGCCTAGTCACGTGCGTAGCCCGAAAAAATGAACGGATCGAACTCACCCGTCGTTAAACTTCGGCCCGCACGCTGCGTAAAGTTTACCGAATTCGCGTGTTACACGGGGAATACGCGAACTGACGGCGTTAAAGTTTGCGCAGCCTACCGGGTTTGCTCGGGATTTCTCTGTCAGTTCGTGCCGATCGCGGCCGTATCCAGCGTTTTGGGTTGCGTTCGGGCTGCCTGTCGAATCGCCGTGGATTTGCCAAATCGAGGTGCTTTCGTCGTCAACGACAACCGTCGAATTCCTGTCGAAAAGACCGAGAATCGCTGCATTTTAAGGCAATTTGCTTGACAAAGTGGGGGCCGCCGGGTGGAATGAAGGGATAGGGGTCTCTTCGGAACAGGAACCTGGTGCTATGTCTCTTCTTAAAAACGACGGTCGTCGTCTCGAAATTTCGTCTCCATCGCGGTTCGCTCGTCCAATTCGGTCGGGCGTGACGTTGATCGAACTCATGGTCGCGCTGCTGGTGACCTTGATTATGATGGCGGCCGTGATCTCGGCCTTTGCCCTCGCCAGCGGGACGATCAACGATGGTCGCTCCATGATGGAAACGGCTGATCGGCAACGCTCGGCGGCGGCCGTGCTAAAGCTGGACTTGCAGGGCATCACCGCCCCGACGCTCCCTTTCTTAAAGCCCGAAGCGAACGCCGGATACGTTACAGTCATAGAAGGTGACATACGCGATTTGGGATATATCGATCCGGCGGCAAGTTTAAAAACGTTTGAGAAGGTTGATGTGGTCGACAAATTGAAGCCACTAAAACAAGATTATACGCAATATGGTGACACCGACGATATATTGATTTTCACCACGCGGAGTAAGGGAGAACCGTTCATTCCGAATAGTAACGTGCAATATCCGTCACAAGTGGCAGAGGTCGTCTGGGCGTGTCTACTCGACCTGAACTCTCCGAAGTCAAACCCGAAGTTCACGCTGTATCGTATGGTCCGCGTTCTGCGTCCCGACGCGCCTGGAAATGTAGTAAAGCCCAATGGGGACATCACGTCGTACACGCTTGGTGATTTGACAAAGCGCGAAAACCGATTATTTCACACCGGAAACTTTCCCTATGCCGTCGACATCGCGACGTTGAAAACCGCCCTTCAGTCCGACCCCAAGAACATCGTCCTGACCAATGTTGTTGGTTTTGATGTCAAAGTTTGGGATCCCAAGGCACCCGTCTTCACGGCGGGCGGCGTCGCACTCTCCCCCGGCGATGTGAATTACAATCCCGGCGCGACCGGGCCTTCATCGTTGGGTGCCTATGTCGATTTGGGCTACGCCAGCGGCACCAAGCCGAACCTGTCGTATTTCTCCGGACTCCCCAAAGATCAAGGATACCCAGGCACAGCGAAATATCTCAACACGCCGACCTGGGACACTTTTCCAACTCACTATGACTACGACGGCAAAGCGACCGACGGAGTTAAGGACACTCCGGGACAATCGGGAGGTGTCGATGATGTGACCGAGCGACAATATTTCCCGCCGTATCCTTATCCTCTGCGTGGCATCCAGGTGAAAATTCGCGTCTATGAACCCGACTCACGTCAGGTTCGCGAAGTGACCGTCACCGAACAGTTCATGCCTGACTGAGTGGCGGTAAATGAATTGTGGCCCGAGTTGTCTGTCACGGGCTTTGCCCTTGTTCTTAACCCATCTTTGCTAGCAACACGTCAAACTCGTTGCGGACAAATTTGTTGTTCGGGCCTACGAGTAAGCGGCAAGTTGCCGCTTGTACTTTAAGAAGACCGTTTGTTCCCGAACAGGAAACCCATCAAGTCCGTGGTGCCGAGCGATTTGGGACTGGCGAGCATTTCGCCAGCGGCGTAACCGGCGGTGCCCCCTTGTTGAAGAGCAAAGGCTCGCACGCGGTCGAAGACGCCCGCCTTTTCCGGCGGAAATTGGGTCGCGTAACAGCGGATACTCTCGATCTTGGTTTCGAGTGTGTCGGTAATATCGACGACCAAATGGCCAACGCCCGGAGGAATTCCGCCCGAGGAAAACGCCAGCGTGTAGTACAGATAAGCCGGGATCGAATGAACCGGCAGGTTGTCGAAGTAATGTTCCCACTTCGTCAGTCGCGAATAAAAAATCGCGGCGTCGGTGATCTGCATCGCCTGCCAATGGTCGGGCGATGCGAGCGGTGTTTTATCACCAAAGCCCAACACGAGCCGCGGCCGATACTTGCGAAACTCTTTGGCCAACGCGACGCGGGCCTCGAACGAATCAAACAGCCGCCGGTTCGGCAAGTCGAGCGTGACACGAATTTTTACACCGAGCTTTTCGGCGGCCCGTTTTGCTTCCGCCAGTCGCACTTCTGGGCCGGGCGATTTCGGCGTTGGCTCGCCATCGGTCAGATCAATAATCCCGACGGAATAACCTTGCTGGGCCAATTTGGCGAGTGTCCCTCCACAGGCGATCTCGACATCGTCGGGATGGGCACCAACGGCAATGATATCAAGTTGCGGAAAGTTTTGAATGTCCATCGTGGAGGAAGTCGTTGCAGGGTGTGAGCGGTGAAAGGATGTGCGGCTGCTGCTGAACTCGGCTACGTGGGCACGACTTTCGCGGCCCGCTCGCGAATCTCCGCTTGAATAACATTGATCGGGCGGTCGGCGTCGATGACGACAATCTCGGGGCGTCGCGCGGCTTCGGCTAAAAAACCGGTCCGCAATCGACTGCGGAATTCGTCGCCCTGACTTTCCATCCGGTCGAGTTCACGTTTTAAGCGACGGTTTGCCCGTTCCACGGGCATATCTAACACAAACGTCAAGTCGGGCCGCACACCGTTGACCGCGACTGCTCCGACGTGCCACAGTGCATCGACTTCAAGCCCGCCCGCGTGTCCTTGATACACGACGTTCGCCAAAAGATACCGGTCCGAGACAACGGTTTTTCCCTCGGCGAGCGCGGGCACGATCACCTCGTCCACGAGTTGCGCCCGGGCGGCCATGTATAAAAACATTTCCGCACGACGACCAAAAGGAACACCGTTTCGATCCAAGAGAATTTTGCGAACGACCTCACCCAGCGGTGTACTGCCTGGGTCACGACAGAAGAGGACATCGTCGCCCCGATCTCGCAGCCATTCGCCGAACAATTTCGATTGAGTCGATTTGCCGACACCGTCGAGACCATCGAAGGAAAAAAAACGGCCCGACATGGAATGGTTCTCAGGGCGTTCAATACAAATGAGACAACGACCGATGAAAGTGCAAGAACGAACGTCGTGTCGTTATTCGCACGACAAGGGCGTCCTTTCGCGGAGCGAAAGACGACACTGCATAACTCTACGACTCGTCGCCCGCTCGTAACCAGGGCGTGACCGTCGGCTCATAGCCGCACAATTCCATGGGGGCAAAATACAGGCCGATCTCACGAGCGGCAGCGTCGGGTCCGTCCGAGGCGTGAATCAAATTCATTTGACGGCTGGAACTAAAATCACCGCGGATTGTGCCGCTCGGTGCTTTGAGACCACTGGTCGGACCGACCATGTCCCGCACGACGCGGATCACTTCGAGTCCTTCAAGGACGGCAGCCACGATCGGCCCGCCGGTGATGAACGCCTCAAGGTTGGGATAGAACGGCTTGCTGACATGTTCGGCATAATGTTTTTTGGAAAGTTCGGGCGTCACGCGGAGCATTCGCAGGGCGATGACGTTTAGGCCCTTGTCCTCGAACCGGGCCAAAATTCGACCGACCAAGCGTCGTTGCACGCAGTCGGGCTTAAACAAAATCAGGGTGCGCTCCATGAGCCAATCGTCTCCGAACATCAAGGAAAAATAGTTACGGCCATTCGTCAGCCGAGGCCGGGGATTTTAGAAGATTTTTGGCTCGGCGGCAATCCCGCTACTTCGGCTTGCAGTACGAGAGCGTCATTAGAGCGTAACCGGTGACGAGGCTGGGGTCTTTTTCAAGCCAGCGGTCCGACTCGTTGAGCCACGAGCCGTCGGCCTGTTGACGTTTTGCCAACTCGGCCAGCAATTCGGCTCGCCAGTTGTGGGCGACCCCTTTCGCGTCGGAAAACGATTCTTCGCCAATCGCATCGAGTGTCTTGGCAAAGGTGTGATAGTAGTAATACAAACCGGCCTTGCCCATTCCGGGATTACTCTCCAAATCGTAGTTTTTCTTCACCCATTCCGTCGCTGCTTTCACCCGTTTGTCGTCTTTGCTGACGCCTGCGAAGATCATGCTCTTCAAACCAGCGTAGGTCATTGATCCGTAGCTGCGGAGAGAACCCTCCGGCATGTCGGGCGTATTGGGTGCTTTGCCGGTTCCAACGGGCGAGTAGACAAAGCCACCGTCGTTGATTTTTCCGGCAAACGGTGCTTGATTGTGTTCGCTTTCCAAGTTCTGACAACGGGAGATGAAGATCAAAGCATTCTTCATCGCCGGATCGTTGGGACCGTTGCCCGTCGCTTTCAAAGCGTCCATTAGAAATCCCGTGTTCGACATGTCGGGTCGTTTTTCCTTGTCGTAACCGGCACCGCCAAATTTGAAGTCGGCTTCGTCGATGCTCTTGTCCGCCGTCCATTGAATGTTCTTGACGAAGTTTTCGGCGTTCTTGACTTGCTTCGTGTAGCGACCATCTTTATTCGCCGCGTTCAGACAGAGTAGGCTTAGACACGTTTCGTAATTCTGAACGGGCGAATCTTTCGCATAAATTCCGCCGTCGGGTTGAATATACGACGTGATGTATTTAAGGCTCTTGGCCACAAACGGATCGTCGGGCGAACGGCCCGCTCGCAGCACACCCTCGATGCAGATCGCCGTGATCGCGGGTGTAGGTTGTTTGCCGAACGAGCCGTTCTCGTTCTGAGTCTTTTGGAGGAAGCCAATCGCTTTCTCGACCGTTTGTTGATAGGTCTTGGCGTCGGTCTCTTTGGCCGGGGTTTCTTTGGCAGTCGTGTCGGCGGCCAACGAATTACCTGCGAAGAGGAAAATTGTTGTCAACGCGATGAAAAGCAGTTGATTGAAATGGCGACGATTCATGAAAATGCTCCTTCAAAAAGGCAGTCGGTTAAATGCGAAAAAATCCATCGGACCAAAGAGCAAAAAACATGCCCGCCACAATTATTATATCAACGCTCGGCTGCCGTGGGAATTTTATGCGGTGAGCATAATTCGTATAAAAGATGGCGTGGCGAAGAATTGACCGCGCGCGATGAAGAAATCGCCACGAGCACAGCGATGAAGTGGAAACTCCGCACTGGCAAAGCCAGTGACATACCCTGAACAAATCGACAACCCGACTCGACTCTGTTACCGCGCCACCAAAAGTTCCCGTTCGACGAAGCGGGTGTCCATGCGGGCTTCTGAAAAAGCACCGTTGCGAAGAATTTCTTGATGAATTGGGATCGTCGTCTTGATCCCCTCGATTCGCAATTCGGACAACGCCCGCTGCATACAGGCAATCGCCTCTGGGCGGGTTGCCTGATGGACGATCAATTTGCCGATCATCGAATCGTAATGGGGCGAGACGGTGTATCCCTGATGGGCGTGCGAATCGAAGCGGACGCCAAAACCGCCCGGCACAATAATCCGTTCGATCTTGCCCGGCGAAGGTCGAAAGTTGTTAGCTGGGTCTTCCGCATTGATGCGACACTCAATCGCGTGACCGCGAGCGACGATGTCGGACTGCTTGAACGGAAGTTTCTCTCCAGCCGCGACCCGAATTTGTGATTTAATGAGATCAATGCCGGTGATCATCTCGCTGACGGGATGTTCAACCTGAATTCGCGCGTTGACCTCGATGAAATAAAAGTTGTTTTCTTGATCGACGATGAACTCGACCGTGCCCGCGTTCGTGTAACCAGCCGTCTTGATGAGTCGCACGGCTGCCTCACAGATTGCCGTGCGCGTCGCTTCTGGCAAACGGGGAGCAGGACTTTCTTCGATCAGTTTTTGATGTCGCCGTTGCACGGAGCAATCTCGTTCCCAAAGGTGGACGACGTTACCGTGATGATCGGCGAGAATCTGTACTTCGACGTGACGCGGTTTGTCGATGAACTTTTCGAGATAGACTCCCGCATTGCCAAAGGCGGCTTCCGCTTCGGCGGCGGCCTGTTGCAAGCAGCTTTTAAGCGTCAGATCATTCGCGGCGACGCGCATCCCTTTTCCACCGCCGCCCGCCGTCGCTTTAATCAGAACCGGGAAGCCGATTTTGCGAGCAATTGCCACCGCACTTTCGGGATCGTCGATCAAGCCGTCGCTGCCGGGAACGCAAGGGACTTTGGCCTCGCGAGCGAGTTTCCTGGCTTCGTTTTTATCGCCGAGCCGTGACATGGCTTCCGGAGTCGGACCGATGAAGCCGATATTGCACTCGCGACAAACTTCGTTGAAATGGGCGTTTTCTGAGAGAAAACCATAGCCCGGATGAATCGCTTGCACGTTGCCCACTTCGGCCGCACTGATAACGTGTGCGATTTTTCGATAACTATCCGCCGACTTGGCCGGGCCAACGCAATAGGCTTCGTCGGCGAGTTCCAAATACTGTGCGCCGCGATCCGCCTCGCTAAAGATCGCGACCGTTTCGATTCCCATTTCGCGACAGGCGCGAATCACCCGTAACGCGATTTCTCCTCGATTGGCAATCAGAATTCGTTTGAACATGGTCGAGGAGGTTTGGGGGAATGATAACTTGGTGCCGAATCGTTGGTTCGCTGGAAGAAGGAGGTGTCAAAGTGCAAGTGGCATTTTGCCTCTGGTGCATTTACTTTTTCGGTTGAACCTTAAACAGAGGTTGGTTGAATTCGACCGGTTCACCGTTGTCGACGAGAACGGCGACAATTTGTCCGGACACCTCGGCGGGGATTTCGTTGAAGACTTTCATCGCCTCGATAATGCAGACCGTCGATTCCGGACCGACATGATCGCCGACCTTTACAAACGGCGGCGACTCGGGATTCGCGGCCGTGAAAAAGGTTCCAACCATCGGACTTTTGACGACAATCGTGCCAGGATCGTCGGCGACAGGCTTGGGCGAATTTCCCGAAACCGCCGGACCGCCGCTGGAGGGAGATGACGCGTACACCGGCGGGCGATAATCGCCCGAAACGACGAGTTCTCCACCGCGACGGATGCGAATTCGCTGGTCGCCCTGGCGCAGGTCAATTTCGGCTAAGTCCCGCTCGATCATCAAATCGACGAAGCGGCGGACTTTTTTGACGTCAAAAATGTCGTTCGGGGTGGACCCGGCACTGCTCATTCCATGCTCCCTGACAAACAATGAACCCGCATCGCGTGGGCAGAAACGGCTCCGCGAAAGGGTGTAATGTGCAAAATGTTACGAAGAATGAAGAACACAGATGGGATTGCGGTCCCGGTGGTTAAAATCGCACGTCTCCAAAATTCAGTCGGAATTGACAAGCCAACGGACGAAATCAACACAAACCGTTATCCACATTCAAGTTTGGGAAAATTCTAACGGTGGGAATGGACTGAGTCAAGCCGCTGTGGCGGGCGAAACAGCGGAGAAACTGGCAGTTTTGAGGGGTGCGACAACGTTTGGATTCGGTTGGATTGTTGGTCGGTTTGGAGTCGGTTTTGAAACTCTAACACTGGGATTCAAAATCGATGGGGTGGCGACCCGCCGATCCTGGAGGATTCGGCTAAGCGGTATCGGCTCTCCCTAACTTCTTTTCCCCACCCAGTGATTGCGATTTCACTTCCGATGGATTACTCTAATTCTACTGCTTTGTTTGGCACAATTTCCCGCCTTCCCACCTCAAAGTCCCAATGGAGAATCGTCGCTATGAAACAAAATGAATCGAGCGCGCGCGGAACAAACCGTCGCGATTTCGTCAAAGGTGCCACCGCCTTAGCTGCGGGTGGCGCAATTTTAGGTCAGTTGGGCATCGCGCGAACGGCACACGCCGCTGGCGATGATACGATCAAAATCGCTTTGATCGGCTGTGGCGGTCGCGGAACAGGTGCTGCTTCGCAAGCCCTGCACAATAAAACCGGCGGCGTGAAATTGGTCGCAATGGCCGACGCCTTTAAGGATCGGCTCGACGGTGCGTTGAGCGGTTTGAAAAAAGATGCGGGCATCGCGTCGATGATCGACGTCCCCGACGAAAATAAGTTCACTGGTTTTGATGCCTATCAAAAGGCCATCGACTCGGGCGTCGATATGGTCATCTTGGCAACGCCGCCCGGTTTCCGACCAATTCACTTTGAAGCGGCTGTCAAAGCGGGCAAGCATGTCTTCATGGAGAAGCCTGTGGCGACCGATGCGCCCGGCATTCGCAAAGTTCTCGCCGCTGCGGAAGAGGCCAAGAAGAAAAATCTCGGCGTCGGTGTCGGTTTGCAACGTCGTCACGATGCAAACTATATCGAAACAATCAAGCGAATTCACGATGGTGAAATCGGCGATGTTGTCGATATGCGCGTCTATTGGAACGGCGATGTACCTTGGGTTAATCCCCGTGCGAAGCTCGAAAAAGATCGCGGTGGAAAACTTTCCGAAATGGAATACCAGATGCGCAACTGGTACTACTTCACTTGGCTCTGTGGAGACAACATTTGCGAACAACACATCCATAACCTCGACGTGGCCAACTGGGTCAAAAAAGGCCCACCGGTTAAAGCCAACGGGATGGGCGGTTGTGAAGTTCGCAAGGGAAATGAATATGGTCAAAAGTTTGACCATCACTTCATCGAATATGAATACGCCGACGGCAGTCGCGTCTTCAGCCAATGCCGCCATATCCCGGGTTGCTGGGGACATGTCCATGAGTACGCCACAGGTACCAAGGGAACGGCCAACGTCGCCGGTCACTCGATCCAAACCTACGACGGCAAAAAATGGAACTCGAAGGTCGGATCGCAACCCTATCAGGTTGAGCACGACGACCTGTTTGCCAGCATTCGTTCCGGAAATCCGTACAACGAAGCGGAATACGGTGCGACTAGCACGTTTACGTCCATTCTTGGCCGGATGGCGTCGTATAGTGGCGTAGAAGTGACCTGGAAGGACGCCCTGGAAAAGGGTGAAAGCCTGATGCCGAAGGAATTCTCCTTCGACGCCACGCCGCCAGTCATGCCCGACGCCGACGGGAACTATGCTCGTGCGATTCCGGGCAAAACCAAGCCGTACATGGCTTGATTTGGGGAAAACCGGCTGTGAACGCAACACTTTAATTATCACCATCGCCCCGGCCGCAAGGCCGGGGTTTTTTTGCGCCCTGGGCAACTCCCTGACAACAACCCCTAGTATCTGACTTTCAGTCGATGTTAAACTAGGTGGTTGAGGGTCGCATTGTCGAGCCAGAGAGACGTCTGATCTGCCAGTTAATATCGGACGATCAGGGTCTGCGAGCAGTGAGTTTCTCGGAAACGCTTTCCAACGCGACGTGAGTAAAACCGGAACCATCTTTTCCCGCCAAATTTCTTTGGCCGAACGAACCATGTTGGGGATTTGAATCATGCACCAAACGTCGTCGTGTCCCAAATGTAACCGACTCGTCTCGTTGCCCAGCGACGTTGATCGCTTGGCAATGGTTCGTTGCCCTTTGTGTCAGGTGAAGTTTCCACTGCACGAAGCGCACGATCACACGCCGCCACTATTGCAGGTTGTCCCGTTGGGAGCGGACGAGGAACACCTTGTACATCCGGCCGATGATCTGACGGCTTGGCCCGCTCATGGTCATGCGGCGATGGAACATCGTCCCGAACATGTTTCGTCCAACGAGATCGGTGATGTTGCGCACGCCGCTGTGACTCATCCGGTGTCGCACGTGGCTGATTTAATTCACGATGCGATTTTGCCCCACGCTGCCATCGAGTCGCTGGATATGGCCCATCATGCGACCGAGCATCTTACGACCGCGCACCTTACTCCGGAACATTTTTCTGTGGAACATCCCGCAACGGCGGAACCGGCAATTGACGATTGGTTTAGTGAGCCGGCCGCACCGCACGACGCACATCTTGCCCCCCACGATTCCCACTATGCCACGCATGAAGTGCATGACTTGGCGCACGGCACGCATCTCGCGGAACCGCACCCCTTAGTGGAACCGCACCACGATGAATTTGCGCCGCTTACGGATGATTTTGCTTCGCATGAACACGCCGAACATCATCCGCACGAGCTTCTGGGTGAGCATGATCTGGCGGGATTGCCGCCGCACGCCGACGAGCATCTTGCCCCATTGAACGCCGAGACCTTCGGCCATGAATCCAATGAGTGGGGCGAAGCGGACGATCTGGCCGAACCGGTGGACGCTTTCGGCGAAGAATTGGCCGACGGTGAAATGCACGCGGCAGAAATGCACGCCGAAGACGAAGGCTTTGCAATGGCGGGCGCACTCAACCGGCCCGTCAATCCGCAGGTTAACGATGCCATCACTAAGTCGCAAACACCGGTCGCCAAAAAGAAACGCCCTCGTCGGCCCGACGAGGGCGGAAGTGCCGTTGGCAAAATGATTTCCGCCGTGATGGGTTTGGTGTTGGCAGTTGCGTTTGTTGTTCCAATCTATTGGTGGTTCACTCGTACCGATCTGGCTGGTGCGTCCAAATACGTGCCGGACTTCCTCTCGTTTATCCTTCCGCCTGAACTGAAAAAGAAGCTGCCCATTGCGGACACGAAATCACTCGCTCAAAATCC
>JAYUFG010000302.1:0-12668 GCA_043738845.1 Planctomycetaceae bacterium | reverse complement strand
CGCCGCGTCTGGTGGGAGAGTGGCATGGCGTGGAAGCCACATCTGAAAGTAATGTAGAATGTCACACCAATCGTCCCCAATGCGAAGCCATTTCCGTTACCGCTTTGCAACGCGACGACGATGGGTGGCAGGCCGTTGTCGATTCGCAATGGAAAATTTCCGGCGGGAAACTCGACGCGCTTCGCTACACCATTCCCGACGACTGGAACGGTCCCTTTGAAATTACACCGCCAATGCCGTTTGAAATTCGCCAAGTGGCAGGGGGCGAGCGACGCCAACTAATCTTACGACCGATCCAGCCGCTCGACGGGACGCAGCAGGTTGCAATTCGCGGCTCCTTATCGAACATGGAGCGGGTTCATCTGCCGGATGTTGTGCCCCTCCGTGCGGAACGAGTCAGCCGTTACGCCGCCCTGCCGTCGCTGGTGAACTTAAAACACTTGGCTTGGGACTTGCAGAATTTAGTCGCGACCCCTTGGCCAGCCGATTTTATGAAATCCTCTAACCGAGAATCGTCGAATCTCTATCGAGTCGAGGGAGAACAGGCCGACGCGACGCTGCGCACGGTGGAACTTCTCAGTGGAACGCCCCACGTGCGACAAACGGAGTACATCGTCGCGCAAACGGAAAACTCTCTGTGTGGATTGGCGAGGTTTGACGTGTTACCGGCGGGTGCAACGTCCTGTACGCTCGAGATGCCCGAAGGATTGCGAGTGATTCGCGCAACCGTGGGAAGTGCGGCCGCCCTATTGCGACCGACGGCCGAACGACGTTGGGAAGTGATGATTGGTCCGACGCAACTTCCACAACGAATCGAAGTTTTATTTGGAAAGTATTCGGCGACCGTTGAGGCAGCCGAAAGCACCGATTTGCGCGGACCTCGTTTGCTCGACCTGCCCTCCGATAAGACGATCTGGACTGTCTATTCGGACAACTCACACTCGTCCGATCCATCCAAAGGGACTGTCCTTTCGCCGCTGCGGTTGGAAATGAGTCGTTGGAGCGAGGTTATCGCGATCTTGAGCCGCGCCGCAGAAACGTTTAAGGACGACGCCGGACAAGAAGCGAATTGGGCAACGCCCTGGCTACGGGCGGGAACGAATTGCCGACGACGAATTGCCCAGTTGCGGCTGCTTGAGCCAAAAATTGCCTTCGCCAAAGTCGAGCCGGACTTGGTCGATCTCGAACAGCAGTGGTCGAAATTCGCACATCGATGGGAATCGGTTTCTAAATCAAGACCGACTGTCGCAGGCGCATCCCTCGCAGAAACGACGCCTGCAAGATCAGCTGACAACGAGCTTTCGACGGTCGGAATGTGGACCGACATTCATGCCGATCAGATCGTCACCTCAACGCTATTCGACGAGACCAAGTCGAACCTTCACACCGGCTCATTCGGTCGAACAGTGAATGGACTACTTTCTCAGATCGCAATTGTGTTGGTTATCGCCATCGGTGGTTGGACACTGTTCCACTGGTCGCAACCCGCGAGCTTCGTCGATTTGTTTTGGCGGTATCCTTACTCCTGGTGCTTTGCCGCAGGGATCGCTTGGTGGTTGTGGCTCTGGCCTAGCGGATTAGGCTGGCTCATCGTCCTCACATCGGCTCTCGCCGCCTTTCGTGCCTGGCGCAAACCGATCCGAACCATCGCGAGCCATTGAAACGGCACTCGCAAGCGTCACGTACCAACAGACGCTTCCCTTAGCCCGCCTTCCGACGTAAAGGCTCAGAAAATGTCAACGGAACGACGTTGTGAGCCACGTCCTTCGTGGAATCCGTTTCCTCAACAAGAATTTTCGGCCGGGTCTTGCTCTTGTACTGCGCGAGCGTGGCCAAATTCGCAAACAGCCCGCTGCTGTGAACATGTTCGGCAAAGGCCAGGGTCATCAGCGGGAAGAAATGCAGTGTCAACCGACAGAGGGCGGTGCGCAGGTGAAATTGCAAGTGATACGGCGTAATCACGAAGATGCCGAAGTACAGCAAGGCCACGAAGAGCGAAGCGAGTTGAGCCAGTCGAATTTCCGTCGAAGCAACTGTTCGTCGCCGCAGAAACAAACAGCCTCCGAGAAAACAGGGCCAAACGAGACCCCAGCGACCGATATTGAGGTATTCTTGCGCTGTATATTGGGCGATCTCAATTGGACGATGCCATACCTGGACGAGCCAATCGGCACGAATCGCTTGGCTGTACGAACGAAGATAGGGCGAAAAAGGAATCTCTCGCCGCGCCAACGTACTAAGTGCCAACAATCCAAGCAAGATCGCCACGCCCGGCACAGCCGTCATCCAGCGTGACACCGCAAACGGCGCGGCGATTTTTTTCCGTTTCCACACCACAACAATTCCCGTCGCGGCGACAATCGCCACGAGCCAAATCGTCCCTTCGCTCTTGGTCAAACAGGCCGCTCCGAGCAAAAGTCCCGCCGTTAAACCCCTGCACCAATTTTCCTTACGGAGCCAATGTCCTAACTCGACAATGCCCGCCGTCGCAAAGCACGCAAACGGAATATCAACCGAAGAAGACAGCCCGCCCCCTTCGTAGCACGAGATTACATAGGGTGTGCAGACCAGAAACATTCCCCATAAGGCTGCGCCCAGCCTGCCGACATGACGCCGCAATTCGCCCGTTACAACCGTCAATAGCGACACGACGAACATCGCAAACAACAGTCGGATCGACGTGTCGTCCATTGCTCCTTCGGCCCAAAACATCTCAGCCTCGAGCAGTGAGATCAACAGCGGATAGTGCGAATTGAAATGGAGACGATTAACATCGTCAAAATCTTCATTGTGAATCGTTCCCGTGTCATACATCACACGGGCCTTCAGCGCGAACGCCGCCCGACCATCGTAGGTATTGGGAGGTGTGACAATTGCCGAGCCGAAGGCACTGACCAGCGTCACGCAGACGCACCACCGCAGAATCAATGGCAAATCGAACAGCCAACCTCGGCGGCGTTCAAACAACCAATGACCCACATGGATTCGGCGATATAAAAAAATGGCGGTCAAGCCACCACAGAGGACGGTCGTAATGACGAACATGTATCGGGGAAGCGTGCCCGAAATTGCCAGTGAAATGTGGAGCAGACCGCCGACGAACGCAGCACCCAGCAAAAATGCCCAGCCGATCCCGAGCGGGGCGTCGACCGTGTCGCGCTGAAGCCAAGTTCCAATCGCGCCCCCCGCACCGACGATCAGTGCGAGAACGCCCAAAATTTCTAAGGCGTGAATCATTGCAGCTTTCTCCAGCGACAGGCCGTCAAATCGTCTTCGGAAAACCAGACCTCATGCGAAATATGGTGTTCGCGGAGGAATTGGTCACGATCCACCGTTTCCGATTGAATCTTCGACTGCCAAAATTTTTCCAAAGGATCGTCCGGCATCCCTTTGAGCCATGACTGTTCATGCCACGTGCGGGCAATGTCGCCATATTCCTGCGGCAACATAAACACCCGGCAAGGATATACTTCATACGCGAAGATCATCCCTTCGATGTGACCATGAAACAGAATTCGCGCGTCGGAGGGCAAGTCCTGGCGGCACTCGATGGCAAAATTTTCCAGGTTGCGACGGGCGATTTTATCTAACTGATATTCATTCGTCGGTTCCGTGCGCATATTTTCCGTGAGCGTTTGCACGCGAATCACATGATGCGGGTAATCGGACCACGCCTCCGCCAGAAAGTAGAGTTGCACTCCTGCTAAGGCCAGCAATCCTCTCCGTAACCAGGAACCTTTGTGCCAGTCGACAACGGCCAAGTCCCGCGCCCGTAATAAAAAGGTGTACATCGAATCGGTCAGCGCGTACCAAACGGCGAAAGAGATCATCATCAAACGTGACGGATTGCGAAACGACCTTAGCGACAGCGTAATCGGACCGAGATGATGCTGGCCGGGAAAAAAGCTCACGAGGAGAATTCCCAGGCTGCCGATGAACATCGCCAAGAGTGCCCAGCGGCGGGCCGTGGGCCGGTCAAATCGCCAATATCTCCAATTCGTCCAACGCGAACTCTGCTCAGCCATGTCGCCGGACCCTCCGATAAATTCCATCCCACAACAAAACCCAAACGGCGCACGCAACGCCAAAATAAATCGCCGAATGACGCGGCGAACGCATCGACATCACAATCGGGCCAAGGGCGTACTTCCCAGGCCACCACGACGCCACCACCCAGGCCATTGCAAAAAAGAGCATCAGCGCAAACGCCACCCTGCGAATGATCTCTCGGCTCGATAGGTGGGAGGGCCAAATACGCATGGATTGTTAGGCGGCAATCGCAACGCGACCGCTCGGAATGCTCTCCGCCACAAATCTCAATTGTTGTTCCGTCAGTTCAGCAAACATCGGGAGGCTCAAACACTCGGCCGCCCAGGCTTCCGACTCTCGTAGCGTGCCGCCGACGACCGCCACGTTTTTATATGCCTGCAAATGGTGAACAGGAAACGGATAGTGAATTCCTGCCCCGACGCCCTGCTGTTGCAGTTGAACCAACTTCGCATCGCGACCTTGGACGCGCAGAACATACAGGTGATAGACCGAAACACCATCGGTCGGATCCTCCGGAAGTTTCACATCGCGACGATCGGATAACAGTTCACGATACGTCGCCGCGTGTTTGCGACGTTGAGAGTTCCACGTGTCGAGATGCTTAAGCTTGACCCGCAAAGCGGCGGCGTGCAGTGTGTCGAGCCGGCTATTGAGACCGATTTCTTCATGATGATATTTTTTTTTCGACCCCCAATTCCGCACGAGCCGCAGCTTCTCTGCCAGTTCATCGTCATTGGTGGTAACCGCCCCGCCATCGCCATACGCGCCGAGATTCTTGCCCGGATAAAAACTAAATCCTGCGGCAATTCCCATCGAGCCAGCCCGCTCGCCTTTGAAATACGCACCATGGGCTTGAGCGGCGTCCTCAACAACGTACAGGTCGTGGGCCTTGGCAATCGCGCGAATGCGGTCCATGTCAGCACAACGGCCGTATAAGTGGACGGGACAAATCGCTTTCGTCCGCGGTGTAATCGCCGCTTCAATCTTTTCCGGGTCAAGTTGCGCGTCCTCGCGACCAACATCAACCAATACGGGCGTCGCTCCGGCCAAGCTCACGCCCAGCGCGGTCGCAATAAACGTAAAGGCGGGAACAATCACTTCGTCGCCGGGACCAATTCCCAAACTGCGATAGATCAAGTGCAAAGCATCGGTGCCATTAGCCACCGAGATACAATGTCGCGTTTGGCAAAAGGCGGCGAACTCGCGTTCAAACTTTTCGACCGGCGGGCCGAGAATGAAACACGATTCGTCCATAACCTGCTGCATTGCCACGTTGATTTCGTCGCGAATCGTCGCATACTGGGCGTGTAAATCGACAAGTGGGATGTGCATATAAATCTCAAAGTCGGAAGAATATGTTGGTTGAATTCCGTGAAAAAAGTGAATGAAACTCTACGCGGTGCGGCGTTGGGTTTGTTTTGACGGATCGTTCGCCCGCTCCCGCGACATGGGAACAAACGGCGTCGGCAAGGTGTGTGGCCAAGCCCCGGTCGTCGCGCCGCTGTCGCTCAGCGGAACCAGGGCCGACTTTTCTCGCATCGAGCGATCAGCCGCTTCCAACACCCGCAAAACTTTTAAGCCGTTCTCGGCATCGTTGAGAGGTTGTTTTCCGTCGCGAATACATTCGAGGAAGTGAGTGCATTCGGCACCCAGGGGCTCGCCCCCCACAATTTTCGGAATGACGACATCACCGGTCCGAATTTGCATCCGAAACCCGGCAAACGAATCGGCGTAACCCGGCTCGCGTTGCACATCGACCGACTTGTGATAAACCCGTAGCGGTTCGTTCAAATCCATGTCGTTCCAGACGACCATTTTTTGCTCGCCGACGACGGTAATTTCGCGAACTTTTTTCGGATTGAGCCAACTGGCGTGCATACAACCGAGCACCTTGTTGGGAAACACCAAATTCGCCACGACAACATCCTCCACGTCCGGATGCAAATAGGCCATTCCCGTCGCGTTGACTTCAATCGGCTCGACATTCAGCCAGTAGTTCAAAATGCTGATATCGTGCGCGGCCAGATCCCAAAATGCGTTGACGTCACTGCGAATCGGGCCGAGATTTGTCCGCGTCGCGTAAATATAACGAATCGCGCCGAGTTCGCCCGCGTCGATCAATTCCTTGACGGCACGAATGCCCCCGTTGAACAAAAAGACATGTCCCACGCACAGAATTCGCTGATGTTTCTTGGCGAGGGCTTGCAGTTCTTCCCCTTCGCGAACCGTGTGACACAGGGGCTTTTCGACGAGTACGTGCTTGCCCGCCTGGAGAGCCGCCTTCGCTAATTCAAAGTGCGTGTGGGTCGGCGTCGCAATCACGACGGCGTCGGCGTTTGGGTCGCAGACCGTCGCCATTGGATCGGTACTCGTTTCAAATCCGGCCGGAATGTTGCGGCGGACAAGGGCGAGCCGTTCTGCGGAAAGGTCGCAAACAGTTCCGAGCCGCGATAACGAATGGCTGGCAAAAATGCGGGCCAAGTTTGGCCCCCAGTGTCCCAATCCGACGCAATTGACGGTAATCACGCTCAATCCTCCCTGAAGTGTTTCGCTCGGCGTCCTTGTCGAGCAGTTCGTTGCAAACTATTTCGTTCGCCACAATTATCTCTTAAGACCCAAACCCAACATGAACACCGGCCGCAGAATATCCCACCAGCCGATCACCGGTTTCATCTTCGTATTGCCGATTTTCTTGGGCGGATAAATTTTCGTACATGGTACTTCGACGTGGCGATAACCGCGACGAATCATCGTGAACAACATGTAAACTTCCATTCCATATCCATCCAGCCAGCGTTGATCGAGATTGATTCGTGGATCGTCCAGACATGACAACCGCACGGCACGAAATCCATTCGTCGATTCGGTAATTCGCTTGCCGCAAAACAGACTCATCAGCCAAGGATGCAGCCGCGTCGAGACCTTACGATAAAACGGCATGTCGCCGCCGTAACCACCACCCGTCAAATATCGCGAACCCATGACTAGGTCCGCACCGTCTTCCTTGATCGGGTCAAGCAGACGGGAAATCTCCGCTGGATTGTCTTTGTTATTGCCCGCCATGATCACCGCCACGTCGTAACCCTGCTGCTTGGCGTACTTCAAGCCTTCTCGAAGTGCCGTGCCGACACCCGCCACATGACCAATTGAAAGTATTTCCGCCCCTTCCGCACGGGCGACTTCCACGGTGCGATCCGTCGAGCCATCGTCAATGACGAGTACGCAATCGACGATATTTCGCGGCGTCCTGGCAACGACGTGGCCAATTTTTTGCTCTTCGTTGTAGGCCGGTGCCATCGCTAAAACTTTGAGACCCTTGTACATCGGAGTGACTCTCAACAAGAACAAGAACGAACGTTTACGACGCTTTACGGAGCGTAGTAAGACGGGGAAACTTATAATCGACACGACATTGCGAACAATGTTGCGAGTCGTCGAGACGCACGCCGCACTTGCACACCCAGCCGATCGCGCGGGCCGGATTGCCGACAACAACTTGATGGGCGGCAACATCGCGAGTGACAATCGAGCCTGCCCCGATCATCGCGTAGGCACCAATCTCGATGCCCGGAAGTATAATCGCCCCCGCTCCGATGCTGGCTCCTTGATGAACCGTTGTTTCGCACCGCCACCGCTCCGGAGATTCATAACGCAGTTTAACCTGCGGCATTCGCGGGCTGCGGGGAGAAGCATCGTTGGTGAAGATGACGCCCGGCCCGACGAAAACATCGTCCTTCAGCGTCACGCCGTCCCAGATCATGACTTGATTTTTGATCGTGACCCGATCACCGACGCACGCTCCCGATTCGACAAATGTGCCATCACCTAGATTGCAATCACAGCCAATGACCGCACCCGCCATCACATGCACATTCGCCCAGAGGCGTGTCCCCGTTCCGAGGTGTTCGCTTTCACACAACGCGAGCGGGTGAATTTTGGCACCTGAATTTCCATGCGAAGTGGCAGCGTGCAGCGGCAATTCAGATATTTCACGAAGCGGAGTCACAGCAAAGCGTCCTTTCTCGGCTGTGGAGTCGATTGGGTCATTGGCGGCGGCCAGTCCATGGCCGCCGTGACGCAATCACCTTTGGTAATTCGATCAGATTGGAAAAGTTAGCCGATCTCGTTATTCTCGGCAATGGCAGTTGCAGACAATTGAATCCGCGAATGTGTCGAATGCCCCACAGGCAGAAAATCGCCACAGATTCAGCTCGTCGCCTGTAAGTTTGGCGAGAATAGGTGGTTTCCTTTTTTCGCGTCCACAATCAAACCGCTCACGTTAGCCAGTTCGCTGGTGTACCGCTCGTTCCGTTTTATTCCGGCTGCTGCTGCGTAATGCAGTGAAAAGCTCCCAACCCCCACACCAAATCCCGAGCGGGAAGGCCCTTAATGTCGCGGCCGGGGAAAAGCCGCCCCAGTATCTGGACGACTTCCCGATCCGCCGGATCGTCAAATTGCGGGACGATCACCACCCCGTTCGCAATATAAAAATTGCAATAACAGGTGGGAAGCCGCTGGTCCTCATGAAAAATCGGCCGCGGCATCGGCAGTGGAACCACCTCCAGCAGCCGACCATCCTGATCGGTCATCGTTTGCAACCGGCGGAAATTGTCCTGGAGAGGTTCAAAGTTCTCGTCCGCCGAATCATGCTCCAGCGCAGCCACGACTGTCGTCGGATTAACAAAACGAGCCAACTCGTCGATGTGACCGTCCGTATCGTCGCCCACGATTCCGCCGCCCAGCCATAACACTTTTTTCGCTCCGCAATAATCGGCCAGATACTTTTCAATCGCTGGCTGATCCAAATGTGGATTTCGATTCTGATTCAGCAAACATTGCTCCGTCGTCAAAATGGTCCCGCGACCGTTCCCATCGACCGCGCCCCCTTCGAGAATAATGCCGGGCGAAAAACAGCGACGGCCCAATCGCTGGGCAATTTTTTTCGGCACCTGATTATCCAGATCGAACGGAGGGTATTTGCCACCCCAGGCATTGTACTCCCAATCAATCAAGGCTGGCTGCTGTCCCGGCGGTCCCACTAAAAACATCGGGCCATGATCGCGGGTCCAAGCGTCATTCGTCGGGATGTCATACAGCGTGACGTGAGGAATGTCGCCGACGAGCCGTTTCGCCTCGGCCATCACTCGCTCGCCCCCCGCCAGCACGTTCACCGGTTCATAAGCGGCGAGCGTCCGCACCAACTGCGCATACAGTGGCGGAATCGGCTCGAATTTGCCGGGCCAACTTTCGAGCTTGCACGGCCACGCCAGCCACGTTGCGGCGTGCGGTTCCCATTCCGCCGGAAAACGATATCCAAGTTCTGTCGGTGTCATGTATTGGTGGGTTCCGTAAAAGAACCGAAAATGGTTGCTCTCTCCGCTACACTCTGACACAATGCCCTGTGGTTTTCAAGACGGCAAAAAGGGCAATGCGGTGAACAGTCCGAGGAGTACTTTAACGTGGCGTTCGATAGAATCCTGGCCGGTCGAATTCGCGATGTGTTCGTCCGCGAACCGGAGGTCGTCGAGAAAAAAATGTTCGGTGGTGTTGCCTTTCTGCTGAACGGCAACATGCTCGTCGGCGTCTGGAAAGATGCGTTGATAGTTCGCCTTAGTCCAGTAGAAGGGAAGGCAGCCCTACTTCAGCCGCATGTTCGTGAGTTCGACATCACCGGCCGACCCCTGAAAGGTTGGATCATGGTCGAGCCAGATGGCCTCGAAGAGGATGACGAATTGCGATGCTGGATTCAGCGGGCAATCAAATTCGTCGAAATGCTTCCGGGAAAATAGCCCAGGCAAGATCAGCCGAATGAAACCCATTTTCGCCACCGCAGTGGGCGAATCAGTTCCATCCATGCAAAACCGCATACGCCGTGCGCGGCTTCTGGCAAGTCAACGCAACCAATTTTACGTCGCTTCTGGTCGTCTCTTCCCGCGGCCTTGCGAATACTCTTTCTTGCAATTCGCGCAGCGGTGCTTGCCGCGATGGCCGCCCGGCTTTTCGCAAACCCTTTTCAATGCGTGTCGCGTGTTCGACTTGCACTCGTCATGCTCGTTTTCACACAACTGCTCGGCGGCTGGCTTGGTTTTGTCGATGGAAAACTCCGGTTCTGGATGGGGCGCGTTGGTGAAGGGTTGAAGGTCAATCGATTCGACGAAAAAAATGTCGCTTCGTCAGACCACAGCCAATGACCCGCGAATCTCGAAACGACTACCAATATACCATTTTCACCGACCGCCGCCCCTCCGAGCGAATAAATTTACCCCCACATCGTGTAGTGATCTATGATCGGCAGATGTCCGGCGGCCCATTCAACCTTTGCTGCCTAAAAACCGCCCTTTGCCCCAATCGAACAAATGGCTAAACTTCCGGTCGAGGGAAGACCCCATTTATGCTGCGCAGCCATACCAAAACGTGCGGCCGACGAGACCACGGAAGGACCGTAACCATGACGAGCGAATTACCACTCTCGAAAACACCCCGCCTGACGGTCGCGATGATCGTCCGTGACGCAGAGGATACACTTCTGCGAACGCTCGACAGCATTCAATTCGTCGCCGACGAAATTCTAATCGTCGATACCGGTTCGAGCGACCGCACGCAGAACATCGCCGCTGCGGCCGGGGCGAAAGTTCTCAGTCTCTTATGGGGTGACGATTTTTCCACGCCGCGTAATCTCGCGATGGCCCACGCCACCGGCGATTGGATTCTCTGGCTGGACGCAGGCGAAACCATCGAAGCCGAAACGGCCCACGCGATCAAACTCTTTAGCCAAGAATACGCTGACACTCAGCGGGCATATCTCCTGATGGTCGAAATCCCGCCCAATGGTCAGGCCATTTCGAGCGAGCAAGTCGGCCGTGTTCGTTTGGTCCCGAACTTCAAAGGACTGCGCTTTGAAGGCCGCGTTCGCGAAAAGCTCAACAAATCGCTCGTCGCGAACAATATGCAGGTCGAGTCGCTCCCTTGGAAAATTCACCGCTCGACTCGCGAGCACGAACCGCTCGTGAAGGGTCGCAAAGCCCGCCGCGATTTGCGCCTTGCCGAAATCGAGATGAAGCAGAATGGCTGGTCCGCCCCACTTCTCAACGTGATGGGCGACGCCTACAGTCGGCTCGGCGACACCTTCGCCGCCATCGACTATTTCAAGCGGGCCATGCAGTACAGCCAGCCCGGCTCGATTGATCATTTGGAATCGAATTACGGCCTGCTCGCCGCGATGGACGCCGATTCACAATTTCGCGCCGAGCAGCTTTCAACCTGTCTCACTGCGCTCGAGACGTACCCGTTCGATGCCCAATTGCTGTGTGCGATGGGAAGTTACTTGCAACTGCAAGGCCGCATCGACCTAGCCACGCGAGCGTATCAAACCGCCGCAGAAAATGGCCAGATCGAGGCTCAAACCTGGCACCTCAGTGACATGCAAGAGGTCGCAACCGTCTGCTGGTGTTTGTGTCTGCAACTGCTGAATCAGGACGAAATCGCTCATCAGGTGTTAGTGCGGGCCGTTTCGCAAGATGGTTCCGCTGTTCGAGTTCGCCGCCAGTTGATCGAACTTTTTGTCAAACACGACAAGCGGAAAGAAGCCCTCGAACAGGTCAATCTGTTGCCTCCGGAAACGCCGAATCGTGAAACTCTGCGGACCGCGATCCGGGGAGCCTGTTTGGCCGCGAAGCAAAATTGGGCCGCCGCACTTGGCTATTTGCAATCGGCCCATACGGGCGGCTGCCAAGACCCTCTTTGTTTGCGGTGGTTAGCCGTGACGTTGTTAGCACTCGACGACTACACAGGCGCGGAGCCAATTTTGCGGGAGTGGAAAACCATCGAGCCAAAGAATCCAGAGATCGTGAAGTATCTGGAGTTGGTCGCAGCGAAGAACCCGATCATCACCACACCGGCAAATTTCAACCCGATCCCGATACCACACATCTCGTCGGTTTCGATACCGCGATCAAACACGTTGTTATCCACCGCGCCGTTATCCTCACCCTCGCGTGGACCAGCGACGCCGTTGAACGAAACCAATGAGGACGGTCGCCGTTTGCGGTTTGACGAGAGTCAGCCCGGCGAACTTACTTCGCCAAACTTGCCCGGCGTTACTTCACCACAAACGGCCCGCAGCCCTTTCCGCCGTACGTGATTTTTTTCTTGTTTGCGATTCGTCGAGACGAAACGGCCAAGGACGGAACAAATTACGTCGCCGGTCGCCAACGAAAAAATTTGTTTTTCCGGCGGCGGACCTCAAAAAACCGGGACACTTCTATCGATTATCGCGAAACAGAGGGCATTTCGGATGGGGGACGACAAGCCCTTGTCACGCAGCCGGTTTGGCCCGATACTGTAAGTTTGTCCGCTATCAGCCCATCTGGCGTATCGCCCCCGCGGGCATACTTCGTTCATCGCTTCCCCACCGTTTCTATTATGCTTGACTGCCGTCATATCCGCAATTTTTCGATCATCGCCCACATCGACCACGGCAAGAGTACGCTGGCCGACCGGCTCTTGGAACAGACCGGGACGGTCCACAAACGTGAAATGCGGGCGCAACTCCTCGACGACATGGACCTCGAACGTCAACGAGGGATCACGATCAAAGCCCGGGCCGTCGCGATGAAGTA
>JAYUFG010000301.1:0-12676 GCA_043738845.1 Planctomycetaceae bacterium | reverse complement strand
ACTGTTGATCGGTTTTGCCGAAGAGCGAACAAGCATCTCTGCATCTCAACTCGACGCGGTCCATCAAGAATTGGTCCACATCGCGGCTGAATTAGTTGAATCTCCATAAAGCCGCGACCGGTGGTCGCAGAGGGTTCACGAATTCGCGCCGCTTTCACAAAATCGGGCCGCATTCACTCTGTCGCATGGCCACCCCCTTTCGCAAAATGGCTCAATTTTAGTACCCGACAAAACAATCTAGATCGGGTATAATCGGGAGGTAAAGGCCAGCGATTCCCAGTTAGGAACAGTCCCGAAATAACTTCCCGGTTTTGCGATCTTCGGTTAGCAGCGACGCGCAGCGGAGCGAGGCGGAGCGAGGCGGAGCGAGGCGGAGCGAGGCGGAACCGAAATGGCCGCAGGGACGCATCAAATGTGATATCGGGAAGTTATTTCGGGACTATCCCTTAGCAGCGAACGGGTACGCGATTGCGGACCGAGACGACAATTGCTACTGATGCGCCGATCCTAATAGGCACCATACAAAACGCACCGGAATTCCGAACATGAAACACAACCCCGCACACGTTACTATTTCAGAACAATCGCGGCGGCAGTTCTTAACCACTGCTGGCGCGGCGGTCGGCGTGGGGTTGCTCGCGTCGCGCGGCTTGGCCGACGTTCCGCAACTCAAGGGAAAAGCCGAGCATGTGATTTCGATTTGGCTTGGTGGTGGGATGTCGCAGATCGACACGTTCGATCCCAAGCGTCGCGGCGACCCGAAGAAAAAAGTCGCTGGCTCGTACTACGACAGCATCGACACGTCCGTTAAGGACGTGCAAGTCTGCGAACACCTCAAACACTTGGCCCCTTTAATGGACCGCGTGACGGCCGTGCGGACCGTTCATCACGACGTCATTGACGAACATGCTGCGGCGACCAACCGAATGCACACCGGCCGACCGATCAGTGGGACGGTCGTCTATCCTTCGTTCGGCTCGATCATTGCCCACGAGCGCGGAGCGGCTGCCGAAGGCGCACCGCCGTATGTCGTGATCGGATATCCCAATGTCACGCGCGGCCCCGGTTTTCTCGGCTCGAAAGCCGGATACTTGTATCTGACCGAAACCGGTCGCGGACCGGCGGGCCTTTCTCGACCGAACAATATCTCCGACGAGCGACAATCACGGCGCGAGGCGATGCTCGCCGCCCTGCAAGAAAATCAAACTGCGACCGACGACGCCAAACTCCGCGATTACGACGCGACCATTGCGGAAAGTCTCAAGCTGAGTGGGCCGGAGTTCACCCGCAGCTTTCAATTGGATACAGAACCGGCCGATCTGCGCACGCGATACGGAGGCGAGTTTGGTCAGCGGTGTTTGCTCTCGCGGCGATTGGTCGAGCGCGGCGTGCGATTCATCGAGGTCTCGCACAATCTCAATTTTCTCAACGGGTCGGGCTGGGACGTTCACAACGCCGGAATTTTGCAACAGCACGCTTTGATTCAAGAACTCGATACGGCCGTCGCAACATTGATTACCGACTTGGAAGAAAAGCGACTTCTCGATAAGACGTTAATTGTCATCACGTCGGAATTCGGTCGCCCGCCCGAGTTCGACAGTGGCGGCGGTCGGGGGCATCAAGGGAGTGCGTTCACGTGCGTCCTGGCGGGCGGCGGTTTGAAACACCGCGGAGCGTATGGCGAGACGGACGAACTGGCGAAGAAGAAAGTCGCCGATCCGGTCAGTCTGTCTGACTTCATCGCCACGATTCACGCCGCCGTAGGCGTTGACTACGCGAAAAATCTTTATGATGGCGACCGTCCTGTACCAATCACCGACAACGGCAAACCGATTGCGGTTTTGTTCGGATAATCGTGATGACGTCCGCCGTCACCTCATGGCCCGCACAGTTGTAGGTTCCTCTGTGAGGACCGAAAACAGACGTGCAATTATCGGAACTTGTTGCCGCGTTGAATGGGCATCGTGTATTGGTGCGACATGGCGGTCGGATTGAGGCTGCACGCTTGGTCCGCACAGCGGACCCGACAACATTCAGAACGCGGCAACGTGCCGTGGGTACTTTACTGGGCCATTTCGGCGTGCAAGCCAACGCACAGTCCGTTGCGGGATAAGCAAACCCGATTATGGCCAGTCAACTTGGCTGAAGTCGCGGCGTCCCTTGACCGTTGGGCCAAAGTTTCTGCATCGTCATTCGTTTCGACTTCGGCGACGCCGACGCTCACCGTAAGTTTCAAATTGCCGGTCGGCGATTTGAGGGCGTGCATACTGATCGACTGCCGCAAGCGGTCGGCAATCGAACTGGCGGCCGCGATGGTCGTTCCCGGCAGCATGATCACGAACGAATCTTCATCAAAGCGGGCAACGCTGTCCATTTCGCGAATCGCTGCGGAGAGGAACGTCGCGACCGTGCGGAGGACAAGATTCTTCATCGGTTCGCCATGCTTGTCTCCGAACTCGTCAAAATGGTCCACGGCCACGACCATCGTCGCAAGGGGTGAGGCATATCGCTTGGCTTCCGCCAGGCGACGTTTCAGATCGAGGTTGAAGACTGCCCGGCTGGGGATGCCCGACTGCGAGTCGAGTTCTCCGCTGGCCGACAAGTCATGGACGATGACGGTTTCGGTTTTGCGCTGAGTTTCGGTTATGGATTGGGCCGGTTTAACTTCTGGCGCAATTTCTGTTTTGGTTTCCGGAAGTTTGGCTTCGACCATTCCCGTGAGTGGCATCGTCTCCTCTCCCGTATGTTGAAAGGCCCGATTGCGTCCCGCCTTTTTCGCTGCATAAAGGGCATCGTCGGCCCGTTTGATCAATGCGGCCGGGTTATCGCCCGTCTGGGATTGTGTCACGCCGCAACTGATGGTCACCTTCAGTGTCTTGCCCTCGTGTTCGACCGCGAAATCTTCAATCGCCTTGCGAGCCCGCTCGACCGCGACCTTGGCTTGTTCGACGGTTGTGACGGGCATGACGACGCCAAATTCCTCACCGCCGTAGCGGGCGACAAGGTCCATGTCACGCATCGACTTGAACAGCGTTTGGGCGACCTTTTTCAAGACTTCGTCGCCCGCTTGATGTCCATGTGTGTCGTTGAATTTCTTGAAGTGATCGACATCCACCATCATCAACGTGACCGGAGTTTGGCGACGGTTCCATTCGATGATGCGGCGTTCGAGTTCATTGTCGAAAGCGCGGCGATTGGCGCGACCGGTCAAAGTATCGGTCAAGGCATCAGCCGTGCGGGCTTCGAGTTCGTGTTCTTGATCGTGGAGCTTTGTTTCCGCCGAGCGAAGATCGGTTTGGAGTTTTTCATTGGCGGCCTTCAGTTTTGCAATGCTGGCCATGACGGCACTTTCGTTGCGAGCAGAATCACCGTTCGCCGTGGCGGACGTCAACTCATTATTGATTTCCCGAATCTTGGTGTTGTGATCGTCGACGTTCGTGGCGACGCTGGCCGCCAAACGGTGCAAGTTTTCCAAGGCCCTTTTGGCTTTGGCGGTCTCCTCGCCCGACTCTTGCGTATCAACCGTATTCTGCGTGATGTCCCGCTTGCCACGGAGCCACCAACCAATGAGAGTGCCGAGGGCCAATTCAGCCGCCGCAAAAACCAACCCAAACGTCAACAAGACTGTGATGTCCATGTTACTTTCGCTTCGTTAAACGACTTTTCGATTTCGATTTTCAAAACGACGATTTCGGTCGTTGGGTCAATAGCCAACCGACGACCGAGATTTCCGCCTATTGGAAGCTAGGTTGTCGGTACCGAATGTCAAAGCAAAAGAGGGCTGCGGCGGTCGGAATTGAATTCGCTCAAACCGGGCTCGCTAACCCACTCGCCCTTCCGACAAACGTCACATTCGATACAGGAAGTAAAACCGTTTTGATTTCTGGCAAGACTTGGTCAAAACCAGCCTGAAATCGACACAAACCCTACGTGATACCCTAATGTTGTGTAGGGCTTTTCTCGATCCGCCCCTAGTACGCCGTATAAATCCGTGATGCTCAGGCAGGCTGCGAGTTACGGTCCGGATATTGAAGCCGTTCCGAATCGGCGAGGATGTTGTTCCATTCGGTCGCTGAGAAAACTCTCCTTCGTTGACATTATATAATCAGGACCACCATGATCGAGGCAGAAACGAACGCCGTGGGGATTCAACCCTTGCTCAACGAGGTAGCCCAGCGAAACGTCGCCGTCGAGGAGCGAATTGCGTATCCTTATCTTCAGGCGATTGCGCCAATGATGGGCACCGAGTGGCCGTCGCGAAAAGATTTCTTCGCCGCCCAGTTTCGCGACCTGTCTCAAAACGGCTTTTCATTTCTGCTTGATTCGCCGCCGCAGTTCACCCAGCTCGCGGTGGAACTCGGTCAGGAGCCTTGCCGATATTCGTTCATTTGTCAGGTCGTCAATTTTACATCAGAGATCGTCGGCCAGCGCAAGCTGTATCGCATCGGCTGCAAGTTTGTGAAACGGATGCAGAGTTAGAACGGGCGAAGCGACTCGATGGGCGTAACAATTTAACCGTTGGAAGTAACTGAATTCGCCCCCGCCGAGGCAAATTCAAACACTTCAAATGGCTCAATAATTACCATTGTCGTTACGCCATCGTGTTCGGGCCGCGATTCAATTCCGCTTTGGCGGCTTGAAAGAGTTGTACTTTTCGCTTTTGCAGATATGTGCGAATGTCGTAGGCCGAAAGTTGGAGGGATTCGCCGAGTTTACAGAGCAGAGCAAATTCCGATTGCATGACTTTGCCATCTTCGAGTGCCACATTCGCCAACATCGCGAGCCACATCTGGCCCTCGTCGCGGTCTTCCGGCATCGGCAAATTCAAATTGCCCGCCTGCGCCGCTTGCAACATCTTGCTCAACGTGCCCGACGAAATTCCTCGACTGCGGGCCGACTCCTCCAACATCACTCGTTCCGAATCGGCCAGTTCTCCGTCGGCGCAGGCAATCGCCGCCGCCCAGGCCATGAGATCGGCATCGCGGGGTGAAGACGCCCGATTCGCGGTTGCAACTTCTCCGGCGAACAGGGCGGCGGTCGTCGTGCCAACTTCGGCTGTAGCGTCAGTGGAAACTGAATCGGCGGAAATTGAATCGTTGGAAACTGGCACGGGCGATTCGGCTCCCCAACTGCGGAGAATATCATCGGCCGAGGTCATACTCGCCGATTGAATTTCGAGCAGCACCCAATCGTGTGCCCCATCGTTGAGAACGGCTCCGCAAAATTCGCAGGCGTTCGAGGCGGAGTTCGATTCGGGCGCGCCGCACGAAGGACAATGCGAACTTGACAAGCCCAGTCCTTCACTCGTTTTCACACCCGGTTGTCGTCCCAGCACGTACAGGCTGTGATGCACGGAAGAATCCTGATTGGCAACCGGCGCGGCACCGGGCGAAACGACGTACTTCGTTCCCGACCACGTGATTTGCACCAAGGCCCGATCATACGGTTTGCCCGGCGCGACACCGAGCAGTTCGACAGAGCCAATGGCACAGTCGCCCGTGTACGTTCGATTGCTTCCCGCCGCAGGCAATTGTCGCCCATAGTTTTCGCAAAACTGACTGGTGGCCGCCTTGGCCAAGAACTGACTATCGGCCAGCCGGTCGGCCATTGCTTTCCGCCAGAAAATGACGCTCGCTCGATCTTCGACCTGGGCCGCGCTGAACTCGGGATCGTCGCCTTTGACAAAGCTTTCGACGCCCGGCAGATCGACCTCTTGCGTGTAGGCCCATTCGCATTCTTGCGTGATCTCGACGAGTACCCAATCAAACTCTCCGCTGCGGACGAGACTTCCGCAGGAGGTACACTTGGCCGTTTGATTGATCGAAAGGTCGGCCCCGCAGTTGGGACAGCAACCCTCGATCAAGCCCGGTTTGCTGCCCAGACTTTTCGCACCCCTGCGTCGGGCGAAGGTCCAGTATTCCGCAAACGCACTCGACCGAGTGGCACCCGAAAGACGTTTGCCATCCTTGATCGAAACGTCGTAATCGCTGGCCGAGGCGTCGATCCGAACGGCGACCGAGTCGAGAGCACCCCGGGCAACGAACTCGACGAGCATCGACTTGGCGACCTGGACGTTCTCCATCACGTTTCGCATTCCGCGATCTTGCTGCTCTTTAATTTGCAACGAAAATCGTTCCCACACGCCGTCGGACATGAAGGGCCGCACCGCGTCGAGTTTTTGCTCACTCCAACCGGTTTGGATTTTCCGAAAGCCGGTCGAGACACGGTCGAGAAAGGTGGCCTCGCTGAAATCGGGATCGGTCGCTTGAATCGCGGCGATGGCCTCTTCGTGATGGCGGCGATCGACCGCTTCGTGTCCTTTGCGAATGGTTTCCTCTTGCTGCTTTTGTTGAACGTAGTTAGCGATCACGATCAAGATCACGACGACGACCACAACGATCAAGAGCATTTTGATTTGGCTGGCGTTGAGTTGGACACCTGGCCCGCCGACATAACTTCCGCCGCCATATCCTCCACCGCTGTACCCACCACCACTATAACCTCCGCCACCACTGGAGTGGCCCCCTCCGCTCGAATGCCCCCCGCCGGAGAAACCGCCACCGCCGCCAGCCCGTCCGAACGCATTTCCAGACAGGATAGCCACGAGAACCAAGAGTGTCGCGACAATGATCCAACGTCGGGCACGGTTGAAAAATGCCTGAATCATAGTGGAACCGTCCGCTGGGTGAAGGGACTTGATGTGCCGTGCGAAGTTCGCAGATGCCTGCGGCGAATCGTTACCTCTTACCATGAATGTAAATCACGACGCCGTACTTCTCAATCCCTGGGGACCGGGGAAACGATGAATGATGAATGATGAGCGATGAGCGATGAATGGGGGACCGAGGAAATGAAGCGAATGTGATGCAGGACAATTGAAGTCGGCAATGTTGCTCGCTTACTGGAGGAAGCGGCTAAGCGATGATGCTAATTTGTTTCCTGCTCACCGTTCATTGTTCATCATTTCCCTTCACCCCCACGCCAACGGGTCGCGTTCCACATGACTCGGCCAAATCGTCAGTTGTGGAAATTGAGCGGAAAGAACTTTGGCCAAGCGTTCTACGCCAAATCGTTCGCTCGCATAATGGCCCGTCAGTAAGAGGGCGATCTCCGTCGATTCGGCCTCGAGCGCGGTGTGAAAGCGGACTTCGCCCGTCACCAGAGCGTCACAACCGACCTCGCGGGCAGCAGCGAGAAATTCGCCCGCACTACCGCAAGCGACCGCAACACGCTGCATCGTTCGCTGTGGGTCGCCAACGAATTGGACCTGCTCGATCTGCAAGAATTTTTTGGCTCGTTGCGTCAAATCGGTGAGTGTGATCGGTTCCCAAAAAACTCCCCACCGCCCGCCCCCTATTTCCGACATCGTCGCGTGCGGCACGATCGGTGCGATGTTCGTCAGTTGCAGACCTTCGGCAAGTTGCTGGTTGATCCCCTCACGGGCTGAATCAAACGCCGTGTGCGGACTGTAAATGGCCACACCCGCCGCAATGAGCTTGTGCAACATCCGTCCTTCGGGCTTGTCGTCGGTCAGGCGATTCAATGGACGAAACGGCAACGGGTGATGTGTCACGATGAGATCGACTTTGTCCGCGATTGCCTCCACAACGACTGTGGGCGAGATCGTCAAGCAGGTCATCACGCGAGCCACATCACGACCACGTTCACCGACGAGCAGACCGACATTGTCCCACTCTTCCGCCAAGGCAGCAGGAGCGAAAGATTCGAGAAAATCGGTGAGGTGCGAGAGAGGGAGCATGGGAGAGGGGAAGCGATGGATGATGAATGATAAACAAGGAACGAGCATCTTTGGTTAAATTTCGCAGATTTTGGTCCATTGGGATAGGCATGAATTGCCAGCACGGGGTACCTGACCAACATGGTTTGTGTTTCAAAAGGACTGGCCACCATTGAGAATCGCGTAATAATGGTACAAGGAGTTTTTATCATGCCTTCGTCCTATCTCATTGCCGGATGCCGCACGCCGATTGGAAAATTTCTCGGCGGACTGGCCCCTTTGTCCGCTCCGCAATTGGGAGCAGTGGCCATTGCCGAAGCCGTTCGCCGAGCGGCGGTGCCTCTCGATGAAGTTGACGAAGTGATTTTCGGCAATGTCGTCAGTGCGGGCGTGGGGCAGGCACCCGCGCGACAGGCCGCCTTGTTCGCCGGATTGCCGCCCAGTGTCGCCGCCGTGACGGTCAACAAAGTCTGCGGGTCGGGCTTGAAAGCCGTCATGCTTGCCGATCAAGCGATTCGTGCGGGAGATTCGCACCTGATTATCGCGGGTGGCATGGAGAGCATGAGCCGTGCGCCTCATTTGCTCCTGAACACGCGGGCCGGTTGGAAATATGGAAATCAAACGGCCGTCGATGCGCTGATTCACGATGGTCTATGGTGTCCCTTTGAAAACGTAGCGATGGGGAGCGAGGCCGATTACATCGCAGCCAGTCGCGGCGTCTCTCGCGAAGATCAAGACGCCTTCGCCGTGGAAAGTCATCGCCGCGCAACAGTCGCTTGGCAACAAGGGTTTTTTCGTGACGAGATTGTGGCGGTCAAAGTCCCCGTGGGCAAAGGAAGGGACACGATTCTTGAACGCGACGAAGGACCGCGACCCGACAGCAGTTTGCAAACCTTGCAAAAACTGTCGCCCGCCTTTGCACCCAACGGAACCGTCACGGCGGGCAACGCCTCTCAATTGAGCGATGGGGCCGCAGCGGTCGTCGTGGCGTCGGAATCGGTTGCCAAATGTTACCCGTCCGCGTTGACTGCGAGGATAGTCGCGACCGCGACCGGCGGAGTTCCGCCGAAAGAAATTTTCATTGCGCCGGTCGTGGCGATGGAAAAGGTCTTGGCGAAGGCGCAACTCACGCTGGCCGAGATTGACTTGATCGAGTTGAACGAAGCGTTCGCCGCGCAGTGTCTGGCTTGTCTGCGGCCTTTGAAACTTGATCCCGAAAAGGTGAACGTTCACGGCGGAGCAATTGCGCTGGGTCATCCGATTGGTGCCAGCGGTGCTAGGGTTCTCGTCACGTTGCTACACGCCTTGCAGCAACGCAATCTGCGGCGGGGCTTGGCTGCTCTTTGTCTCGGCGGCGGAAATGCAGTCGCAATGATTGTCGAACGTTGCGAGTGAGGGCTCGTACACGCGGCGTCTCGCCGCGTGCATTGCGGTTAAGAAGCGGCGAGACGCCGCTTGTGCAAGTGAGCCAGAAGTGGCGAGACGCCGCGTGTATAAGTGAGCGACTGACTCGGACAATGCCATCAACAAGTTTTCCCCAGTGAAGGATGGGGAAAGTTTGTCGGTAAGTCCGATTGTGCCGACCCGTTTCCCGCAAAATTTGGAAACGGATCGTCACGCCGACAAAACATTCCGCCGGTTCGCAAACTCTTCCCGCCAATGTTTGGTAGAATCACCCCTCGCGCCGGATCACGACCCAACGGTCGCCGCATTATGTCGCGTGTTTTCATTCATCGTTCATCACTCACCATTCATCATTTCGCCACATGGATCGCACCGTACCTATCATTGAAGAAACTTCGACCCCGTTCCTAGGACGTTGGCAACGACTGGTCAGCACGACCAATTGGGAAAAAGGACGGATCATCGCCGAATGGCGGACCGCCCTGATCGCCGCCGCCGCACCCGCCAGCGACTTTTCCGACGAGGCTTGGTCCCGTCGCGTGAACAATGTCAGCAGTCAGCACGTGGGCCGATTGCGCCGCGTGTTTGAACGCTTTGGTACGACGCACGATCAATACGCCGGGTTGTTCTGGAGTCACTTTCAAGCCGCCCTCGATTGGGAAGATGGCGAGATGTGGCTGGAAGGTGCTGTGCAAAGCGGTTGGTCGGTCGCGCACATGCGCCGTCAGCGGTGGGAAACGCTCGGCGGGCCAGCCGATGAGCAGCCGCTCGATTCTGACATCGTTACGGGCGAGTTCGACGAGGACGCACCTTTTGAATCGGACGATCTTGTCAACGGTTCCATCGACGGCGTCGCTCATGGTCGCGTCGAGCAAGTGCAACCGCTCGCCGATAATAAAGTCTCCGCACGTTCTCCTTCCGACCATGACGACGTGTCCGAGAGTGGTGAGGAACATGATCGACCGGCTGCGTCGGAATGGGACGAAACAGTTGAGACTTCCGTCGAAGCACCGGCACTTGTGCAGCCGTTCGCGAATCTGCCGAGCTTGCCGCAGGATTTGTACGATGCGTTCGAGGCGTTCAAACTGGCGATCCTGCGTCACCGCCTGAGCAATTGGCACGATGTCCCGCGTGAGGATGTGTTGTCGAGCCTGGAATCGCTAAAGCAGTTTGCGTTGGCTCCAGTGGAAACGAACGCTTAGTCGCATCGTGGTAAAGCTACCGCCCTGACACCTATACAAAACTTTTTTCATCCCGGAGGGGATGTTAGCAATTAACCGATGGTTGAGCGAAGCGACACCACCGGCACGCGCAACACCCACGACATTCGACCCCGTTAGGGTCCATCAAACGTCATGCGAACGCATTTTGCTTACTTTGGGCACATTGAAACAGTTGTATAGACGACAGGGGCGCAGCCTCGGCTAAAAAGAATCGACTTCCCTTCGCCACCAATGTTAAAACCTCCTGTTGCGACGTCGGCTGGAGACCTACCGACAGTTCCCCACCGCTCTTTTGGGAACGTATTGTTCGTAGGGTGGGCGGGGTTTTCCTTTCCGGGTGTTTTCCCGACCATTTATCGAACGACTTGCTCCGTGGCTCGGTTCCTGCTAGTCTGATCAAGCCTGCCCGGCGTTCCCTCCCACCTGCGAAAATCCCTCCCGCCCGCATTTTGCCTTCCCCTTGGTTTGGAGTTGTCTTGTGCTGCGCAAGTTCTTCCCACCTGCGATCCTGTTTGCTCTGTTGCTGATGGCCAGACTGGCTGCGCGCGGGGCGGACGAAGAAGTGGAAGGTGCGCCGCATTCCAACAAGCTGCCGAACCCGGCGAGCCTGTCGATGCTTCCAGCAGAGTCGAAAATTTTCGGCGGACATAATGTCCAACGACTGCTCGTGGTTGGAAGCACATCCGATGATCCGGCGATGGTCGATTATAGTCGGGTTGCGACCTACACAAGTTCCAATCCCGAAGTGGCCGCCGTGAGCAGTAGCGGTTTTGTCATGCCGCGCGGAAACGGCGCGGTTGAAATCCAAGCGACCTATGGCGAACAATCGGCCGTTGCCAAGGTGGCGGTCGACGGTTTCGGCAGTGAACCGCCGATCAGTTTTCGCAACCAAGTTGTGCCGGTCTTTAGCAAACTCTCTTGCAACTCGGGCGGGTGTCACGGAAAGGCGAGCGGTCAAAACGGTTTTCGCTTGTCGCTGCTCGGCTTCGATGCCAACTTTGACTATGACGCTGTTGTAAAAGCAGGTCGTGGGCGACGGGTCTTTCCCGCTGCACCGGACAAAAGTCTGGTCCTGCAAAAAGCGGTCGGCGCGGTGCCGCACGGTGGTGGGCAGCGAATGAAAGTTGAGTCGGAAGAATTTCAGTTGCTCCGTCGCTGGATCGAGCAAGGGATGCCCGCTGGTTCGGCCAATGATCCGAAATTGGTCCGCATTGAATGCACGCCGAAGACGGCCGTGATGAATCGCCATACTCGACAACAGATGCTCGTGACAGCCTATTATTCCGACGGCCTCAGTCGGGATGTAACCCGCGAGGCACAATTCAAGAGCAACGATCTCCACATTGCGACGGTCGAAGAAGACGGCGTTATTTCTACCGATGAAGGAACGGGCGACACCGCCGTGATGGCGCGGTACCTGGGGAACGTCGATGTGTTTCGCATTACCGTGCCGTTCGCATTGAACAAAACCGAGTGGCCCGCGTTGCCGTCGGGAAACCGGATCGACGATCTGGTACAAGCGAAATGGAAAAAGCTGCAACTCGTGCCGAGTCCTTTGGCCGACGACGCAACGTTTTTGCGGCGGGCGTTTATTGACTGCATTGGAACGCTGCCGACGCCGGATGAAGTTCGCGAATTCATCGCCGACACCGCTTCCCAAAAGCGGGCGAGGACGATTGACCGCCTATTATCGCGGAATGAATACGGCGACTTTTGGGCGGTGAAATGGGGCGACCTGCTGCGAAATAAGCGTCGCAACGGTCAAGAGGCGCAGCGGGGAACGTATGCGTTTCATGCCTGGATTCGCAACGCCTTTGCGAGCAACATGCCGTATGACAAATTTGTCCGGGATATCATTGCCGCGCAGGGAACGGTCGATCAGCATCCGCCGGTGATTTGGTATCGCGAAGTTCGCAACTTGGTGCATCAGACCAACGACACTTCGCAACTCTTCTTGGGAACGCGCATCAATTGTGCGCAATGTCATCATCATCCGTATGAGAAGTGGAGCCAGGACGACTATTATCAGTTTCAGGCCTTTTTTGGCCGGGTTGGAAGAAAGAGCGGAGAGTCGGCGGCTGAACCGGCGATCTTCGTCAAGCCCGATGGCGACGTGCGCAATCCGGCCACGAACAAAATTGCTCTACCACGTGGGCTGGACGGTCCCGAACTCAAAATTACCGAGGACGAAGACCCTCGACAGAAACTCGTCGATTGGATGGTCGATCCGGAAAATCCGATGTTCGCGCGAGCGATTTGCAATCGTTTGTGGGCGCACTTTCTCGGCCGCGGTTTGGTTGAACCGGTTGAT